>DATFQE010000215.1:0-21496 GCA_035264445.1 Gaiellaceae bacterium
CCGCTGGTCCGAGTCCGCCCAGCGGGACATGATGGGAATGAGCTCGACCGAGTGGTCGCGCTACATGCACGAGAGGGTCGGTCTGGAGCAGGCGCCCGAGGAGATCAACGACCTCGTCGTGGAGCGGATGGCCGAGCGCTACCGGTCGCAGCTGCCACTGCTCCCGGGCGCCGTGGAGGCCGTCGAACGGATCGCCGCCCGCTGGCCGCTCGCTGTCGCGTCGTCGTCGAACCGCGTGCTGATCGACCTCGTGCTCGAGCTCTCCGGGCTCGCGCCGAGCTTCCGGGCGACCGTGTCGTCGGAGGAGGTCGCCCGGGGCAAGCCGGCGCCGGACGTCTACCTCGAGGCCGCACGGCGGCTCGGCGTCGAGCCCACGCACGCGGCCGCCGTCGAGGACTCCAGCGCGGGAATCCGCTCGGCGTCGGCCGCCGGGATGCGCGTGGTCGCGATCCCGAACCGCTCGTTTCCGCCCGGAGACGAACCGCTCGCGCTCGCGGACGTCGTGCTCGAGTCGCTCGCCGAGCTGACGCCCGAGACGATCGCGGGCTAGCGCTTCCGGACGAGCGTCATGCCGTCGCGGACGGTCAGCATCACGGTCTCGACGCGATCGTCGTTGCGGACGTGCTCGTTGAAATGCTGGATCGCCCGTGTCGAGTCGTCGTCGGGCTCCGAGACGACCCGTCCCGACCAGAGGACGTTGTCGGACACGATCAGTCCCTCGTCGGCGAGCAGCGGCAGCGCCGCCTCGTAGTAGTCGACGTACCCGTCCTTGTCGGCGTCGATGAAGACGAGGTCGAACGGGCCTTCGAGCTCCGCGAGCACCTCTCTCCCGGGGCCGACGCGGTAGTCGATCAGGTCGGCGACGCCGGCCTCGGCGGCGTAGCGGCGGGCGATGTCGGTCGTCTCGGCGTTGACGTCGACGCTGGTGATGCTGCCGTCCGGCGGGAGCGCCCTGGCCATCGAGATCGAGGAATAGCCCGTGAACGTGCCGACCTCGAGCACCCGCTTCGCGCGCAGCGCGCGCACGAGGAACCCGAGGAAGCGCCCCTCGACCGGGCCGACCATCATCTGCGGGATCTCGGTCCGCTCGCGCGTCTCCTCGGCGAGGCGCGCGAGCACGTCGTCGGGCGGCTCGGTGTGCGCCTCCGCGTACGCCTCCACCTCGGGGTCGACGAAGCCGCTCACTCGACCCTTCCTACCAGAACGCAGCCGTTGTGCCCACCAAGGCCCATCGCGTTCGAGAGCGCCACGTCCACCTCCGCTTCGCGCGCCTCGTTCGGCACGTAGTCGAGGTCGCAGGCCGGGTCCGGGTTCTCGTAGTTGATCGTCGGCGGCAGCACGCCGTGATGGATCGCGAGCACGCACATCATCGCCTCGATCGCGCCGGCGGCGCCGAAGCAGTGCGCCGTCATCGACTTGGTCGAGGAAACCGCCAGCTCGTAAGCATGGTCGCCGAAGACCTGCTTGATCGCCCTGGTCTCGGCGGCGTCGCCGAGCGGCGTCGAGGTGCCGTGGGCGTTGATGTACCCGACGCGCTCGGGGTCGACCTGCGCCCGCCGCAGGGCCGCCCGCATCATCTCGGCGACCCCGATCGCCGCCGGCTCGGGCTGCGCCATGTGGTGGGCGTCGTTCGACGCGCCGTAGCCGATCACCTCGGCGTAGACGGTGGCGCCGCGGGCGCGCGCCGCCTCGAGCTCCTCGAGCACGAGCACGCACGCGCCTTCGCCGACCACGAATCCGGCTCTGGTCGCGTCGAAGGGGCGCGAGGCGCGAGGCGGATGCTCGTCCTCGACCGCCAGGCCGCGCATGGCGGTGAAGCCGGCGAAGATCAGCGGGTGCATGCACGCCTCGGTGCCGCCGGCGAGCGCGGCGTCGACGTCGCCGCGCTTGATCAGCTCCGCGGCCTCGCCCACCGCATGCGAGCCGGTAGCGCATGCCGACACGACGGCGTAGTTAGGGCCTTTGATCCCGAGCGCGATCGCCAGCTGGCCGCTCGCGGAGTCGACGAGGACGTTCGGCAGGAAATGCGGCGAGACCCGGTCCGGCCCGCGCTCGCGCATGACCTCGCTCTGTTCCATGATCCCGAGAAAGCCGCCGATCGCGGACCCGAGGACGATCCCGACCCGGTAGGGGTCGAAGCCGTTCAGGCCGGCGTCGTCGAGCGCTTCCTTCCCTGCGCTCACCGCAAGAAGGACGTTGCGGTCAAGCCGGCGCGCCTCCTTCGGCGAGACGACGTCGACCCGCGGCTCGAAGCCCTTGACCTCGGCGGCGATGCGGACCGGCGAATCGCCCGCGTCGAAGGCCGTGATCCAGTCGATGCCGCTCTTTCCGGCAACGGCCGCGTCCCAGGTCGTGCGCGCGTCATTGCCCAGCGGCGTAACGGCCCCGAGGCCGGTGACGGCGACGCGTCTCATCGCGGAGAGGTTACGGGCCGCGGCTGATCCGGAGCGCGACCTTGGCGCCGCGGGCCTTGCGCATGCCGGCGCGCGGCCTCTGCCCGACGACCACTCCGCGCCTCGCGGCCGAGCGGACGCGCCTCACCTTGCCGAGCGAGCAGTGCGCCCGCGTCAGGGCCGTCTTCGCCCTCTTGAGGGTGCGGCCGCGGAGCCGTGGCACCACGCACGCCTCCTTCGCCGCGGTCGGAGGCGGAGGCGGGGCAGGCGGCGTGGCGGGCGGGCGGAACCCGCACGGGTACGACTCGATCCCGGAGACCGTCACCCGGGCGTCCTCGTAGGAGATGCGACCGGCCGCGACGGTGACGCCTTCGCAGTCGGCGATCTCGATCTCGTCGGTGCCCTCGGAACCGCTGTCCGCGATCCTGCCGTTCGGCCCGAGGTCGATGAGGTCGAGCCGATACGTGTCCGAGCCGGCCTGGCCGTCGAGCAAGTCGCTGCCGAGGGCGGCTGTGATCGTGTCGGCGCCGGGGCCGCCGAAGACGCGATCGTCGCCGTCCCCGCCGTTCAGGGTGTCGTTTCCGGCGCTCCCGCGGACGCTGTCGTCGTCTCCTTCGCCGTCGATCTCGTCGGCGAGGGCGCTCCCCGTGACGGTGTCCGCGCCGTCGCCGCCCTCGACGTCGACGTACTCGAGGCCTCCGAACGCGGTTGCGGTGACAGCCGCCAGGTCGACGACGTTCGCGTCGGGGCCGCCGCTGATCTCGATCGACTCGACGGCGCCGCAGGGCGCAGCGTCCCCTTCGGGGTCGGCGCCGTTGACCTTCGCCGTGCCTGCCGCGCACGTGACGGCGATAGCGTCCGCGCCGTCGCTCGAGATGCCCAGCGTGCCCGCGAAGTACTCCGCAGTGACTGCAGCCGAAGCTGCGCCGACGGCGACGAGGAAGACGGTCGCCGCGACCACGACGACCCCACGCGTGCTCACCGTTCTCTTGTAGCAGCGATCCGGTCGAGCCGGAAGCGGCCGAGCTCGCGGCCGGCCAGGAACGCCCGCCCGCGGAAGCCGTCGCCGTCGGGCTCGAGCTCGTCCACCAGCCCGGGCGGGAAGCGGTAGCGGAGCGAGCGGCCCTCGACTTCGAACGGGAACCTGAGTGGGCCGGCCGTCGTCACCCCCTCGTTGCCGGTGATCTGCTTGCGGACGCCGACCATCGGCGGAAGCAGGCCTCCGGTGCGCTTGACGTCCCAGTTGCCGTCGAGCTCGGCCACGCCCGATAGCGTTGCACCTCGTGGTCCCCGCGAAACTGCCCTTCCCGCCGATGGAGGCCGAGCTGGTCTCGGAGCTTCCCGTCGGCGACGGCTGGCAGTACGAGCCCAAGTGGGACGGCTTTCGAGGAGTGCTCGAGAATCTCGACGGCGAGCTCCACCTCTGGTCGCGGAAGGAGCGCCCGCTGCTGCGCTACTTCCCGGAGCTGCGGCCACTGGGCGAGCTGATGCCGCCCCGGACCGCCCTCGACGGCGAGATCGTGATCGCGCGGGACGGTGTGCTCGAGTTCGACCTGATGCAGATGCGTCTCCACCCAGCGGAGAGCCGGATCAACCGTCTGGCGGGCGAGATCCCGGCCGAGTTCATCGCTTTCGACGTGCTCGTCTGGGACGGCGAGCCCGTGCACGAGCGGCCGCTGGCGGAACGGCGTGCGTTTCTGGAGGAGCACGCGGAGGGGTTCCGCCTCTCGCCGGCGACGAGCGACGCCCACGCGGCGGGCGCCTGGCTCGACACCTTCGAGGCAGCCGGGCTCGACGGTGTGATCGCCAAGCGGACGGACATGTCGTACAAGGCCGGGTCCCGCGAGGCCGTGACGAAGGTGAAGCCGTACAAGACGGCGGACGCAGTCGTCGTCGGCCTGCGCTGGAAGTCGCGGCCGTCGCACATCGCGACCCTGCTGCTCGGGCTCTATCGCGACGACGGCGGGCTCGATTACGTGGGCTCGGCGGCGGTCGGGGCGAAGCGGCACGCCGAGATCGCCGACCGCGTGCTCCCGCTGCTCGCGGAGGCGCCCGAGCGCCGCTTCTCGGAGCCGAACCGCTGGGGCACCGGCGAGCTCGAGGAGGCCGCGGTGCGACCCGAGCTCGTCGCCGAGGTCCGCTACGACAAGGTGCAGGGCAACCGTTTCCGCCACGGCACCCGGTTCCTCCGCTTCCGCGACGACAAGGATCCCGCCGACTGCACCTGGCGGGAGCTGCGCCCGCCACGGAAGCCCGGCGACCCGACGTTCGAGTCGCTGCTCGCGACCGCGTAGCGCCCCCTTTGGCCATGTCTGGGGTCAGACCCCGGACGTGGCTCGTTCAGCCGGGTTTCTTTGCGCGCGAGGGCTGGACCCGCGCCGGCTCGCCGGGCATCTTCGGGAAGTTCGGCGGGTACGGCGCCTCGCCGAGGCCCTCCTTCTCGTCGCGCTCGACCCACTCGAGCAGCTTCCGCAGGTCGCAGACGGCGTCGTCGATCCCCACTTGGACGTCGCCCAGCTTCGCGAACCGCTCCCGCATGGTCGGGATCGTGAAGTCCTCGGTCTCGACGTCCGGCAGCTCGTCCCACGTGACCGGCGCCGACACCGTGGCGTCGCGCCGCGCCCGGACGGAGTAGGCGGATGCGATCGTCCGGTCGCGCGCGTTCTGGTTGTAGTCGATGAAGACGCGCTCGCCGCGTTCCTCCTTCCACCACGCCGTCGTAACCAGGTCGGGCGCGCGCCGCTCCACCTCCCGGGCGAACGACAGCGCGCAACGGCGAACCTCGGGAAACGTCCAGTTCGGCTCGATGCGGCAGGCGATGTGGATCCCGCGGTTGCCGGAGGTCTTGGGCCAGCCGGTGTAGCCGAGCTCGTCGAGCACCTCGTGGACGACGGCAGCGACCTTCTTGCCTTCGGCGAAGCTCGTTCCCGGCTGCGGGTCGACGTCGATCCGCAGCTCGTCAGGGTGGTCGACGTCAGAGCGGCGGGATGGCCACGGATGGAAGTCGATCGTGCCGAGGCTGGCGGCCCAGGCCACGTGCGCGACCTCGGTCACGCAGAGCTCGTCGGCGTGCCGCCCCGACGGGAAGGTGACGCGCGCGACCTCGATCCAGTCGGGCCGCTTCTCGGGAACGCGCTTCTGGTAGATCGGCTCGCTCTCCGCGCCGCCGGGATGCCGCTTGAGCTGGGTCGGCCGCTCGCACAGTGCGCGAACGATCCCCTCCGCGACGGCGATGTAGTACTGGACGTGGTCGAGCTTCGTCTCCCCGCGCTCGGCGAAGTAGACCTTGTCCGGATTGGTCACCTTGACGGTGCGACCGCCGACATCGAGCTCGACGAACGGAGTGGCCATGCCCTGCGTATATCACCCGTCGGGGGCATGACCAACGGCGACCGCGCGCGGAAGATGGGGTCTGCCGGCTCCCCCCTCACACACCCCGGCACCTTGCGGCGCCCGTCACGAACTGCGGCCTTTCGATCGCTTTTCTGGCGGGCCGTCGCGTTTTCCGGAGTCCGAACCTGGGGTATCCTGATCCGTCTGGGAGAAGTGGCCGAGTGGCTGAAGGCGGCGCCCTGCTAAGGCGTTAAGGGGGTAATTACCTCCTTCGAGGGTTCGAATCCCTCCTTCTCCGCTTAAAAGACGCGGCGATAAAGCGAGCAGCCCTTGCAGACCTCCGGCGGGTCGCCGCCCGGACGCAGGCCGTCGCGGAACTCCTCGTAGGGCTCGCTGCGCCAGATCTCCTCGAAGCCTGCTTCCTCCAGGTTCCCGAGCACGGCGCGGTCGGCGCCCATGACCATGCAGCACGGTTGCACCTTCCCGTCGTGCGTCACGTACGCAGACTCGAAGGGCCAGTGGCAGCCGACCCCGCCGGGAAGAGGAGCAGGCGCCTCGGGCTCCCGGAGCCTCGGTAGGCGCAGCTCGACGCCGAGCCGATCCCCGAGGGCGCGCGCCTCGTCGAAGACCGCCTCGGCTCGCTCGTATTCGCCCTGCCAGAGGGCCTCGCGCTCCACGAAGCTCCGAATCTCGAGGTATGAGCCCGACGGGTCGGTGTCGCCGAACGAGTGCGACAGGTTCTGCACCCAGACCGAGTCGACGCCCCACTCGGCGGCGAGCTCCACGAGGGTCGGGAGCTCGCGCAGGTTGCGCCGCATCGCCACGAACACGATCTGGACGGTGGGGCGGTCGGCGCCGAGCCGCCGCCTGGCCCCGACGAGCCCGCGGATGTTGCGCGTGACGACCCCGTAGTCGGAGCCGTCGCGGATCGCCTCGTACGTCTGCCTGGTCGCCCCGTCGAGCGAGACGTGGAGCCAGTCGACGCCGAGCCGCACGAGCCGCTCGGACGCCTCGGAGGTCAGGAACGTGCCGTTCGTGTTGAAGCCGGTCCTGATTCCACGCGCGGTCGCGTACTCGACCATGCGGAAGAAGTCCGGCGCGAGGAGCGGCTCGCCGAGGCCCTGGAGCGTGAGCTTCTGGAGCCGCGGAAGCGCGTCGACGACGTCGCGGAACGTGTGGAAGCACATCGCGCCGCTCTTCCGGCCGAGCCGGGGCCGGTAGCGGACGAGGCACATCTTGCAGGCGAGGTTGCAGGAGCCCGTGACCTCGAGCTGCAGCTCGGTCGGGAGCGCGGTCGTGCTCACGCCGCGGGCTCCAGGCGCTGTAGCTCGGCGAGCACGTCGCCGACATCGATCGCCAGCAGGCCAGCGTGAACCTCCTCGGCATGCGGGTCTCCGGTGAAGCCGGCCCACAGCGCCCGGTGCTTCGGGTCCGGCGGAGGGCCCCACTCGCGCGGCGGAATCGGGCCGAAGAGCACGACGGAAGGCGTGCCGACCGCCGTGGCGAGATGGCCGACCCCGGTGTCGCCGCACACGACGCGACCTGCAGCCGCCACGACGCCGGCGAGGTCGGCGAGGGACGTCGTCCCGGCGAGCACGGCCGACTCGGGCAGGCCCGCGCCCTTGGCGACCGTCCGCGCGAGCCGCGCCTCCGCGAGCCCACCCGTGACCAGCACGTCGCGCCCCGCCTCGCGCTCGGCGCGCGCGACCGCTGCGAAGCGCTCCGCGGGCCAGCGGCGGGAACCGCTCGCCGCGCCGGGATGGACCACCGTCGCGCCCGCGATGCCGGCCGGCTCGACGTCGACCCGCAAGTCGGTGGGGTCGGCCGGGATCGAGCTCTCCATGAGCAGGCGGCACCAGCGGGCGACCTCGTGCTCGCCGGCGCGCCAGCGCGGCAGGCCGTGGCTCTCGGGAATCGCCGGATGCTCGAACGCGATCAGTCGCGAAGGGCGCGTCGCAAGCACGACGCGGTGGCTGTCAGGGCCGCGGCCGTGGAGATTGACGGCGACGTCGGCGCGGCCGAGCGGCGGCGACGACACGAGGCGGTCGACTGCGCCGCACACCATGGCGAGCTCGCGGAGCGCCTCAGGCGCGACGAGCACGAGCTCATGTTCGGGGAAGGCGCGGCGTAGCCCTCGGAGCGCCGGGATGCCCGTCAGGAAGTCGCCGAGCCCGAGATTCCGGAGGACGAGGAGTCGCCTCACGGCCATGACGACTCGCGTGCCGGCGCGACGAGCAGCTCGCGGACCTCGCAGCCGGTCGGCTGGCCGAGGGCGAACAGCACGGCCGCGGCGACATCCTCCGGCCGGTTCAGGGCCGCGTCGGGCGGGGGCTTGTACTGCTCGTCGCGCCCGTCGAAGAAGGCCGTGTTCATGCCGCCCGGAACGAGGAGGGTAACGCCGATCCGGCCGGCCGTCTCGGCCGCGAGCGCGCGCGTGAACCCGACCACGCCGAACTTGCTCGCGCAGTAGGCGGTCGCGTCCGAGACTGCGCGCAGACCGAGCGTCGACGCCACCGTCACGACCCGCCCTCGCGAGCGCTCGAGCCACGGCAGCGCCGCGCGGATCACCGCCGCCGTGCCGACGAGGTTGACCATCACGACCCGCTCCCAGTCGGCGGCCGGGACGTCCGCGAGCGTGCCGCACGCATCGGTCCCGGCGGCGGCGACGACGGCGTCCAGCCGGCCGTGGCGCAGGGCGACGGCCTCGACCGCGCTCTCGGCCTCGCGCGGCCGCGAGAGGTCGACCAGCCGAGAATCGAAGTCCTTCCGCGGCGGGACGCGGTCGAGGACGACGGGCGTCCCACCCAACCGCTCGACCCCGCTCGCGACTGCCTCGCCGAGCCCCGACGCGCCTCCGGTGACGACGACCACTCCGAGGTCAGGCGACACGGACGAGCTCCTGGATCAGGCGCGTGGTGGAGCGTCCGGCGACGTACGGGACGATCGCCACGCGGCCTCCCCACGACTCCACTACCGCGGTTTCGGGCAACTCGGCGGGAGCGTAGTCGCCGCCCTTGACCCAGACGTCGGGCTGGAGCCGCTCGAGGGCGGCGACGGGCGTGTCCTCTTCGAAGACGACCACCTCGTCCACGGCGGCCAGCGCCTGGAGGACGGCGACCCGGTCCTCCTGCGGCTGGATCGGCCGGTCAGCGCCCTTGAGGCGGCGGACCGACGCGTCGGAGTTCACCAGTACGACGAGTCGGTCGCCGAGGCAGCGCGCGGCTTCGATCGTCGCGATGTGCCCTGCATGGACCAGGTCGAAGCACCCGCCGGTCGCGACCACGGTCCGTGGACGGCGCCGCGCGACCGATCCGGCCCCACCGGCGGCGACGAATGCCGACGCCGAGCGCACAGCTTCCTCGACCGCGTCGCTCGCCTGCCCGCCCGCGGCCAGGACGGCCGTTGCTGCAACGGCGAAGCGGTCGCCGGCCCCGCATGGGTCGCCGCCGTGGATCGGCGGCGCCGGCACTGTGCGCGCCGCTCCGTCGGCGGCGAGGACCGCGCCGCCTGCGCCGAGCGTGATCGCGACCGCGTCGGCATCCCAGCGCAGCCGGAGCTCCTGCGCCCGAGAAGCGGCGTCGTCCACGACACCCGCTTCGGCGCGATTCGGCGTCACGAGCGCCGCTCGCGGCACGGGCGGCCCGCCGCGGGAGTGCGGATCCCAGATCACGGGCCGGTCGAGGCTCTGCAGGAGCTCGGGCACGCCCTCGGCCTGCGCGACGCCGCGTCCATAGTCGGCGACGAGAACGGCGTCCGCGCGCGCAATCGTGTCGGCAGCCTCGCCGGCCGCCGGGCCGACGGGAGCCGCGTCGCGGCCGCCGTGGTCGAGCCGGACGAGCAGGTGGCCGTCAGAGCGAACCCGCACCTTCTGCTGCGTGGCGCCCGCCAGGCCGAGGTCGACCACGCGGACGCCCGCCTCGCCGAGCAGCGCTTCGAGCTCGCGGCCGGCGGCGTCCCGGGCCAGCGCCGTGACGAGCACCGTGTCGTGCCCGTCGGCGACGGCGAGCAGGGCCGCGAGCCCCGCGCCGCCTGGGCGGGCGGACGAAGAGACGTCCTCCACGACGGGGACGGGTGCCTCGGGACAGAGGCGCTCGACTACGCCGTCGAGGTCGCGGTCGAGCAGCGCGTCGCCGACGACGACGAGGCGGCTCACCGGGTCACCGCCTCGCGAACGTCCGGCGCGGTCGCGAAACCGAGCTCCGCGTCGACCGCCGCGCACAGCAGGTGCACGACGACCTGGTGGACCTCCTGGATCGTCGCCGTCGCCGGCGCGTCGACGCAGACGGCGTCGTCGGCGAGCTCGCAGGCCGGGTTCGGCGCCGGACCGGTCAGCGCCCATGCGGTCACGCCCCCCGCGCGCGCGGCTTCGAGCGCCGCGACGATGTTCGGGCTGCGCCCGGACGTCGACAGCGCGACGAGCACGTCGCCGGGCCGCCCGTGCGCCCGCACCTGGCGTGCGAACGCAAGCTCGCCGCCGTAGTCGTTGCCGATCGCGGTCAGGCTCGAAGTCTCCGCGTGGAGCGCGAGCGCGGAGAGCGGCGGGCGGTCGTGGACGTACCGGCCGACCAGCTCGCTCGTCAGGTGCTGGGCCTGGGCGGCGCTGCCGCCGTTCCCGACCGCAAGGAGGCGTGCGCCGCCCTGCAGGCGGTACGCGAGCTCGCGGCCCCAGCCGTCGATTCGGTCCACGTCCCGCTCGAGCGCCGAGAGCACCGGTTCGAGCGCGGCCAGGTGGGCCCGTCCGGTCAGGACGCGCGTCACCGGATGGCTCCCGTCGCGACCGCGCGACCGCGCGCCACCTCGCTGTACGCCTGCAGGGTGCCGTCGGCGACCCGCTCCCAGCTGTAACGGGTGCGCGCGCGCGCGGCGCCGGCTCGACCGAGCGCCGAGCGCTGCTCGGGGTCGTCAAGGAGCTCACGGACGACCTCGGCGATAGCGTCGGGCCTGCGAGGCGGGACGTGCCGCCCGGTCACGTCGTGGACGACGCTGTCGATGAGACCGCCGACCGCGGCCGCTACGACCGGGACGCCGCAGGCCATCGCCTCGAGCGGCGCGATCCCGAACGGCTCGTACCAGGGCACGCACACCGCCAGGTCGGCCGAGCGCAGGAGCGGCGGCACCTGCGGACGCCGGATGCCGCCGACAAAACGGACGCGACCCGCGACGCCGAGCTCCTCGGCGATCGAGCGCAGCCGGCGCGCGTGCGAGTCGTCGAACAGCCACCGCAGCTCGGGCCCGCCCGCGATCACGAGCTCCACGTCGGGAAGGGATGTGAGGGCCGAGATGACGTTGCCGATTCCCTTGCGCTCCACGAGCCGGCTCACCGAGACGAGGCGATAGAGGCCCGGCGTTCGGGGGAGAGCCGGCCCGTCGGGGCGGAACAGGCCGACGTCGACGCCGCACGGAACAATGCGGATCCGTCTGACGTCCCCGCCCATCCGCGCGAGCTCGAAGACCTCGTCGCTGCAGGTGGCGACGATCCGATCCGCCGACGAAAGCACCGCGCGCTCGACGCCGATCCGCTCGGGCGGGCTGGTGTCCTTCGAGCCCTGGTGGCGCCGCTTGACGACGCCGAGTGCGTGAAACGTGTGCACGACCGGGACTCCGAGCGGCTGTGCGGCGGCGAGGGCTGCCTTGCCGGACATCCAGAAGTGCGAGTGGACGACGTCGGGTCGGTCGTCCCGCCAGGCGCAGGCCAGCCGGGCCGCGAACTCATCCATGTACGGCAGGAGCAAATCCTTCGAGACCTCGCGCGCGGGCCCGGCATCCACGTGCTCGACGAGGACGCCGGGCGCCAGAGCGACCCGAGTCGGCAGCGAGGGGTCGTCGCGGCGCGTGTACACGGTGACCTCGACGCCGCGCCTGCCGAGCGCGGTCGCCACCTCTGCCACGCAGACGTTCTGCCCGCCCGCGTCGACACTCCCGAGCGCGGCGAGCGGGCTCGCGTGCTCGGAGACCATCGCGACCCTCATCGGCTCGCCACCTCCTCGAGCGTCGTGTCCCAGTCGGCGAGGAAGCGGTCGATCCCGTAGCGATCGAGCGCGGCATCCCGCGCCCAGAGCCCGCACTCACGCGCGTGGTCCGGGTCCTGCACCAGCTCGCGCAGTCCACGCCGCAGCGACTCGACCCGGTTGCTGACGACCCCCGCGGCGGGTGGGACGGCCTCCGCGACCTCGGTCGTCGCCAGCGCCACCACCGGCATGCCGAGGTGCATCGCCTCGAGCAGCGTGAGACCGAGCGACGTCCAGCGAATCGGGTGGAGGTAGACGCGGCGCCGGGCCAGCTCGTCGTGCAGGCGCGCCTGCGGGACGTCATCGATGCCGCCGAGTTCGTCCGCGCCCATGCCGAAAAGGTCGAGCGGGACACCTCCGTTCAGCCGCGGGAGCAGGTCGGTACCGGTCACGCGGCCGCGCCGCACGGGCTCGTTGATCGCGACGGCGGCACGGGCGAGCTCGCCGGTGTAGCGGTAGCCGGGGTCGACGACGCCATGCTCGATCACGCGGGTGTCGGTGGAGCCGGTGTCCCAGAAGAGCGCGTTGAAGTGGGTGACGTGGACGACTGTGAGGTCGTCGCGGTCCGCGGCGGGATGACGCATCTCGGCGATCCGGCCCTGCGGGCTCGAGTGCTCGAGGTAGATCGTCGGCGGCCGGCGGCCGAGCCAGCGCTCGGCCAGCTCGAGCTCGTGCGGCCGCTGGACGATCAGGACGTCGACGTCCTCGTCGGCCGCCTGCTCGGGCGTGACCTCGATCGCGTTGGCGGGCCACTCCCACGTCTGTGCGCGGCCACGGCCATCCGGCCCGCGGTCCGGCAGCACCGGCAGCAGGAACTCGTTCGGGCCCTGCACCAACGCCGTCTGGTAGCTGCCGTGGACGTGCCACATGAAGACCCTCATGCCGCCTCCTCCCACGAGGGAGCAAGGCGCTCGACCGCGTCCACGACCTCCGCGACGCTCACGGAGCCGAGGCATGGATGGCCCGCGATCGGGCACTCGCGCGCCCGCGAGCCGGCGCAGGCGGCGTTCTGGTCGCCGAGGAGGACGTGCGGCACGCGCCAGGGCCGCCAGCGCTCGGCGGGGACGACCGGGGCGAAGAGGGAGACGACCGGGGTGCCGACCGCCGCCGCGAGATGCGCAGGCCCCGTGTTCCCGACCACGACCGCGTCTGCGTCGGCAAGGACGGCGGCGAGCCCGGCGAGGTCGGTTGCGCCGCCCAGATCGAGCTGGTCGCCGGCCACGAAGCTGGTCAGCGCGCGCTCCCCCGGCCCTCCCGTCACGACGACGTTCCGCGCGAGCGCGCGCACGAGCGCCGCGTTTCGCTCCGGCGCCCACGCGCGAGCGGGCGCGAAGGCGCCGGGGTGCACGACGACGTAGGGCCGGTGTGACTCGGGGACCGGATTCGCGCCGACCCGCCTGATGGCGAGCCGCCCGTCGTCGCCCGGCGGCAGCGAGTAGCCGAGAGTCTCGACAAGCGCCAGGGCGCGCTCGACCTCGTGGACGTCGGCCCGCTCGTCGACACGGTGCCGCACGTCGAGGAGCGAGCCCGGGTAGTCCTCGGAGATCGCGGCGATCCGCGGGACGCCCGCGAGCCTGAGCACGAGCGCGGTCGGCAGCGCGCTCTGGTGGAACGACGTCAGGATCACGGCCTCGTCGAGCCGGCGCCGGAGCAGCTCGCCTACGAGCCCGCTCAGCGCCTCGCGATCCACGGGCTCGGGCTCCGGGTCGATCCACGGCGCCCGGTAGGCGATCACCTCGTCGACGCCGGGTAGGAGCTCGGCGGCCGCACGCCCGCGCGGGCCGCAGAGCAGGGTGACGCGGCCCGCGCCCGCGGCGACCGCACGCACGGCGGGTCCGGCGAGAAGGACGTCGCCGTCGCTGTCGAGCCGGACGACGAGCGTGTGCGTGCTCACGCCCGCCCTCCGAGGACCAGGTCGACGGCGTCGCTCAGGGTCGGCGCCACGACCGGGGCGGCAGCGACTTCCTCCCGCCGGGTCTTGTGGTTCGGAACCAGGATCGCCCGGGCGCCGGCTGCGCGGGCGGCCTCGACGTCGGAGCCGATGTCGCCGATCACGACGCAGCGCACCGGGTCGGCCCCGAGGGCGTGGGCGGCTTGGGCGACGAGGCCGGGCCCAGGCTTGCGGCACGAGCAGGCCTCGTCAGGGCGGTGAGTGCAGATCGCCCACCAGTCGAACGGCCCCAGCAGCTGTTCGATGCGCTCGTTGACGGCGCGCAGCTGCTCGCGCGTCATGTATCCCCGTCCGACCCCGCTCTGGTTCGTGACGACGGCGAGCGCAATCCCGGCGTCCCGCAGCCGGTCGAGCGCCGGGCGGGCGCCCTCGACCGGGACGACCCGGGCGGGCTCGGCGTTGTATGGCACGTCGACGACCAGCGTCCCGTCGCGGTCGAGCAGCACGGCGTCCGCACGCCTTGCGAGCCGCCGGGCGCGCGCTTCGCCCGCGAGCCGGTACGCCGTGGCGGCCGGCGGGATCAGCGCACTCGTCAGGAGCATCGTCGCGACCTCGCGTGGATCGCGCGGGCCGGGCCGGATGCGCCGCCATGCGAGCTCGAGTGTTCCGGCTGCCCAGGCGGCGGCCGCGAGCCGGCTCCGCGCCGCGAGCGCGACGACTCCCGCCGCCGTGATCACGGCGTGAAGCGGGAAGCGCCCGCTCGGAGCGCTCGCACGGCACCTCCAGTCGCGACCGTGGAGCGCCCGCATCAGCGCGTCGTCGGCGTTGCCTGCCTGGCGGCGGACGCTGTCGAGCGGCCGGTTCGGACCCACCGGGTGGCTGACCGTGCGGCGGCCGCGGACGAGGCGGAAACCGCGCTCGAGCAGGCGAAGCGCGAGGTCGGCGTCCTCGCGGTAAGCGCGCGGAAAGCGCTCGTCGAAGCCTCCGACGGCCTCGAGTGCGTCGCGGCGAACTGCCATGTCGGCGGTCGCCCACGCGGCCGTCTCGAGGCCTGACACGTTCCGCTCCCAGTCGGTTGGCGATCGCTCGACCGGGAGCGGAACGCGGATGCGGCCCTGGCTGCCGGCCTCGGCGGGAGAGAGGAACGCCAGGTCGGCTGCGAGGTCCGCAAGCCAGGTGGGCTCGGGCACGACGTCGTCGTCGAGGAACGCGATCCAGTCGGCCGAGGAGGCCCGCCAGCCGAGGTTCCGCGCCGCGGCAGGCCCTGCCCCCCGACCGCGCAGCACGTCGACCTCCGGCCGCAAGTGACAGTCTGTTAGGTGCGCGCCGGGCTCGTCCACGACCGCGATCACGCGGCTGGGCCTAGGCCCTTCGGCCGTGTCGAGAGCGGCCAGGAGGCGCCCCAGGCTCGGACGCCCGACGGTCGGGATGACGACGTCGAACCTCACGCGGGCCGCCCTCCACGGCGGACGAGGTAGGGGCCGATCACGAGCGCGTCGACCGGAGTGGAGCCGAAGCATTCGAGGGCGTCGCGCGGGTCGTCGACCATCGGCCGGCCGGCCGTGTTCAGGCTCGTGTTCACGACGACGGGCACACCCGTCCGCCGCTCGAACGCCTCGAGCATCCGAGCGACGAGCGGCTCGTCGTCGCGATCGACGGTCTGGATCCGCGCGGTGCCGTCCACGTGCACGACGGCGGGGATCCGGTCGCGCCAGCCGTCGTGCACGCGGTGCGTGAAGAGCATGTACGGGCTCGGGAGCGGCCCGTCGAAGATCTCGGCCGCCCGCTCCGCGAGCACCATCGGAGCGACGGGCCGGAACTGCTCGCGCCCCTTGATGTCGTTCAGGCGCTCGAGGTTCTCGGCGCGGGTCGGGTTGGCGAGCAGGCTGCGATGGCCGAGCGCGCGCGGCCCGTACTCGCTCCGGCCCTGGAACCAGGCGACGACGCCGTCGGCGGCGATCACCTCGGCGGCCGCATCGGCGACATCGGCCGGGCGCTCGTACGGCACCGCGGCATTCGAGAGGCGGTTCTCGAGCGCCGCGTCGGACCACTCGCGCCCGAGGGCTGCGCTGTCCATCGGCTCGATCCGGTCACCGCCCTCGCGCGCGACGTGGAGGGCCGCCCCGAGCGCCGTGCCCGCGTCGCCCGCGGCCGGCTGCACCCAGATTTCGCGGAACGGCCCGTCCCGCCAGAGGCGCGAGTTCGCGACGCAGTTGAGCGCGACGCCGCCGGCGAGCCCGAGGCGGTCGTCGCCGGTTCTCGCGTGCAGGCCGGCGGCGAGCTCGAGCAGCACCTCCTCAAGCCGGCGCTGGACCGTGGAGGCCAGGGCCGCGTGTGCATCGTCCCAGTCATCGCCGCCCTGGGCGAGGGCGGGCGCATAGCGCGACCATTCGACGCGCTCGACGCGGAAGCCGCCGTTCTCGACGCGGACGAGGCGCCGGAATTCGCCGAGGTGGTCCGGCTCGCCGTAGGCGGCGAGAGCCATGACCTTGTACTCGTCCGAGCTGCGGCGAAAGCCGAGGTGCGCGGTCAGCTCCTCGTAGAGCAGTCCGAGCGAATGAGGGAGCTCTTGCGTCCTGAGCACCTCGAGGTGACCGTCCCGGTAGCGGCCGTCCAGGTATCCCGCCCGCTCGCCCCGCCCGTCGATCACCATCACGCTCGACTCCTCCCAACCGGCCGCCAGACACGCGGAGGCGGCGTGCGCGACGTGATGCGGCACGAAGCGGACCCGCTCGGGATCGATGCCGAGCGCGGTGTGCAGGAAGAGCGGGGCGCGCTGGACGAAGAGCGTTCGCAGCGCCTCCCAGCCGTCGGCCGTGACGTCGCCGTTCACGGACGGCGCGACCGCCGGATCGTAGGAATATGCGACCGCGTCGACATCGCCGGCCTCGAGGCCCGCGCGCTCGAGGCACCAGGCCGCCGATTGCTCCGGCAGCTCCCAGGTCGAGAAGGGAACGGGAACCTTGCCGTGCTTGCGGCGGCTGAAGCGCTCCTCCTCGGCGGCGGCGACGATCCGGCCGTCGACGACGACCGCGGCGGCCGGATCGTGAAAAACCGCGTTGACTCCCAAGACGTTCACTGGGAAGCAACGTGCCGCTTCTATCCGCCGTTAAACCAGGGACGAAGAAGCGTTGAAAATCGGTTTGTCTACTTACTTCTCGGCGCACTCACTTCCAGAAGAAGTAGTCGGTCGTGTAAGGAACGGCGAGCGTGTCGCCCGGCGTGCACGGCGCCGACGGAGCCACGCCGCCTGACGTGTTCAGCCTCTGCACCCACGCGGTGCCGGTCAGGCGGTCGCCGTCGGCGCCGGAGCTGGTGTCGGCTGCCTGCAGGAGCAGCCAGGCGATGTTTCCGGGCCCGCCGGCGACGCTGGCCTTGCGGGCCGCCTCGACGGAGCTGCCGTCCTTGAACTGCCACACGGGACGGCCCGTGTCGAAGTTCAGGAAGTGGGTGCCGACCTGCTTCCCGGCCTGCTTCGAGTCGTAGAGAACGGCCTCCGGGTCCGTGAAGAGCCAGGTCCCGTTCGGCTGGCAGGCGTACTTCTGGACGCCGACCCCGTACACGGCTAGCGAGGGCTTGCTTTCGGGGTCGTAGGTGCGCGGATCGAGCTGGTCGCCCGGCGCCGTTTGCGGTGTGGGCGCCGCTGCAGCGGACGCGGCGGCCAGCAGCGCCAGGACGAGTGCGCAGGCTGCGATCAAGCGTGTCATTTCGGTCTCCTCGTGTCGGTTCGTTCGGACACGACGACCGTACGAGGGCGCCGTCACCACGCCATCGGTGGCGGCTACCTGTCTTGGACGGCGGCTCTACCTAGGAGAGCCTGGCTCTCCTATGCGGCGACCTTCGCGAACTCCGGGATGATCTCTTCCCCGTACGCCTGGAGCGTCTCCTCCTGGCCGTGGGTCATCAGGTAGATGTTGAACTGGTCGACGCCGACCGACTCGAGCTCGCGCAGCTTCTTGACGCACTGCTCGACGTTGCCGATCACGGTGAAGCGCTCCGCGATCTCGTCCGTGACGAACTCGCCGTGCGCGGCGCCCACGCGGCTGTGGTCCTTGTAGTCGTAGAACTTGCGCGCCTTCACGTAATCGGTCAGCGCCGCCGGGATCTCGGACTCGAAGCCGTACTTCTCGATCAGGTCCATGACGTGGTTCGAGACCATCGCCGGGAACCACCGCACCTCCTCGCGCGCCTTCGCAAGGTCATCGGTCACCTTGCTCGGCGCCCCGACGATGCACTTGAGCGCGGAGGGGTCGCGCCCGGCCTCCTCGGCCGACTTGCGCGCTGTCTCCATGATCCACTGGATGATCTGCGGGTCGGCGAGCTGGATGATCACGCCGTCGCCGACGCGGCCCGCGACCGCGAGCGCCCTCGGCCCGTAGCCCGCGATCAGCATCTCGATGTGCGGAAGCTCGCTCCTCACCCAGGTCAGCTGGAGCTCCTTGTCGTTCCAGTCGACCTTGCGGCCGTTCATGAGTTCCTTGATCATCGCGCAGCGCGCCTCGAAGTCGGCCACCTTGACCGGCTTCAGGCCGACGACGCGCCGGGAGGAGTCACCGCGGCCGATGCCCATCACCATGCGGCCGTTCGAGAGGTCCTGCATGGTCGCGTACCAGCTCGCCGTGACGGTCGCGTCTCGGATGCCGGGGTTGGTGACGAAGTGGCCGAGCTTGATGCGCTCGGTGTGGTCGGCCACGACCGGGAGCGTCGCGTACGACTCCTGCCAGAGGATGTGCGAGTCGTACGTCCACGCGTACTCGAAGCCGTGCTTCTCCGACAGCTGGACGAGCTCGAGGAAGCGGGAGAAGGGCGGGTCGGGTAGGACGGTGACGCCGAACGTGAGCATGTGACCTCCAGGCGCTGGGCAGGGAAACCTCGATTTTCCCTTGAATTGAAGCGGGTGGCAATCTGGGGCTACCTCGGGTTCGCGCTCGCCGCCGGCGCGATGCTGCCGATTCAGTTCGGGATCAACGCGCAGCTGGCGTCGTGGCTCGGGAGCTCGGTGCGGGCGGCGTTGGTCTCGTTCGTGGTGGGGGCGCTCTGCCTCTTCGTGGTGGCGCTCGCGTTCGCGCGGGACTGGCCGGCCGCCGACCGGGTCTCCTCGGCGCCGTGGTGGGTGTGGGTGGGCGGCGCGCTCGGCGCCTTCTACGTGCTCGGTTCGATCGTGGCGGCGCCGCGGCTGGGAGCGGTGACGCTCTTCGTGATGATCCTGGCCGGGCAGGCGCTCGCGTCGCTCGCGGTCGACCACTTCGGCTGGGTCGGGTTCGAGGAGCATCCGATCAACGCCGCGCGCCTGGGCGGCGTGGCCCTGCTCGCCGCGGGCGTGGCCCTCGTGCGCTTCTCGTAACGCTTTCGCCATGAAGCCGCGCGTCGCACTTTCGTAGCGTGTTCGCCGCACTTCTGTCACCCCGGCTGCGGACGAGGAGGAATAGCGTTGCGCTCATGGGGCGCTCGCTGCTCGTGATTGCCGCAACCGGAGCGGTGACCGCGCTCGCCGCACTCGTGTGCACGGCGGTCGCCTTATCCACCGCAGACGCGCCGGTCCTCGTCCACGGGCGCTCGGGCTTCTACGTCTTCGGAACCAGCGCGGCAACGCTCGCGTGGCTGGGCGCCATCGTCCTGACCCGGTCGGTCTCGATCTCGTTCGCCGGCGGAGTCTTCGCGGGCGGCAGCACCGCCAACCTCGCGGCCGTTCTGCTGTGGCCGTCGATCGACGGCGTTCCGGACCCGATGACCGCCGGCGACGTGGCCTTCAACCTCGCCGACGTCGCAGTGGCGGTCGGGCTCGTCCTTGTCCTCGCGACGACGGTCGGCTTCGCCGTACGCAACCGGGCGCGGCTGCACGAGCGCGTTCCGGCGACCCCCTAGTCCGAAGCCAGCCGCTCGATCGTCTTCGATGCGAGCCGGTCGAGCGCTCGGACGGAGAGCTCGAGGTGCTCCTCCCTCGTGTCCTCGAGCTTCGTGTGAGACAGCCCACGGAGGCTCTGCACGAACACCATCACGGTCGGGATGCCGGCCCGCGAGACCTCGGCCGCATCGTGGAGCGGCCCGCTCGGCAGCCGGTGGGAGTCGCCTGCGACCTCGCGGATCGCCTCGTCCGCGAACCGGATCAGCTCCTCGTCGAACAGGATCGGCTCGATGCTCCAGATCCGCTCGAACTCGACGTCGATGTTCTCCTCGCGCGCGTACTGCTCCGACCGGGACTTCGCGTCGTCGAGCATCGCCGCGAGCTTCGACGCGTCGAGGTGCCGTTGGTCGAGGAGCTGCTCGGCGGTCTCGACGACCGACGTCACGATGCCGGGCCTGCAGACGACGCCGCCCGAGGTGCAGACCGCGCCCTCGCCCACCGAGGCTGCGATCTCCCGCAGAGCGAGCGCCAGCTTCGCGGCGCCCGCGAGCGCATCGCGCCGCTGGTCCATCGGCGTCGACCCGGCGTGAGCCGCCTGGCCCCGCCACACGACGCGGTGCCGCTCGACGCCGAACGTGCCGAGCACGGCGCCGAGGGGCAGATCCATCGACTCGAGCACGGGCCCCTGCTCGATGTGGAGCTCCAGATAGGCCGCGGCATTCTTGAGCTGACGGCGCGAGTCCGTCGCCCGGTCGAGGTCGACGCCGTGCACGCCGATCGCGTCGGGCAGCGAGACGCCGTCCTGGTCGACCAACGCGCGCAGCTCTTCCTGGTCGCCCATCGACCCCGCCGCCGCGGACGACCCGAACAGGGAACGCCCGAACCGCGCGCCCTCCTCGTCCGCCCACGAAACGAGCCGCACGGTTACCGGCGGCGTCCCCTCGTCAGCGATCCGGCGCAGTACTTCGGAGCCGGCGACGACGTTGAGCGCGCCGTCGAGCCAGCCTCCGTTCGGCACTGAGTCGAGGTGCCCGCCGACGATCAGCGCCTGCTCGGACTCACCGCGGAGCGTCCACCACTGGTTCCGCGCCTCGTCGAACTCCAGCTCCGCACCGGTCGCCTCGAGCTTCCCCGCCATCCATTCCTGGGCGCGCACCCAGGTGTCTGTCCACGCAACGCGCTGGGCCCCGTCCTCAGTGCCCGTGAGCTCACGCAGCTCCTTCAGCTCGGCGACCGTGCGGGACGGATCAAGGGCCATTCGCGGGGCGACTCTAACGTGTGGTAGGAACCCCGATATGGCGTCGGTGGCGGTCGAACGTCCTTCGCGCTTCGCCGTGGCCGGGCGGCCGCTGCTCCAGCGCGTGGGGCTCATGCTCGCGGTCGCGGTGGGCCTGTGGGCCTTCTGGGAGGCGTTCAAGTGGGTCGGCGAGGAGACCGGCCTGAAGCTGGGTCAGTTCACGGTCAACGACCGCACGCTTCCCCACGTCCACGACATCGTCGGCCAGCTGTTCGAGCCGTCCCGCCGCAACGGGCCGTTGCTGATCGAGGTGCTCTGGGACGCCGCGCTCTTCACCGCGAAGGAAGCCGCCGTCGGCTTCCTGCTCGGCGCGTCGATCGGGTTCCTCATCGCGGTCGTCCTCGTCCACTCCCGCCTGCTCCAGCGCGGGTTCCTGCCCTACATCGTCGCCTCGCAGACCGTGCCGATCCTCGCCATCGCGCCGATGGTCGTGATCTGGCTCGGCGGCCGGGGCCTGCCCGACTGGCTGAGCGTCTCGGTGATCTCCGCCTACCTGACGTTCTTCCCGGTGACGATCAACACCCTTCGCGGGCTCGACTCGGCCGACCCGCGGGCGCTCGAGCTCATGCGCTCCTACGCGGCGAGCCGCCTCCGAATCCTCTGGAAAGTCCGCATCCCCGCCTCGCTGCCGTTCGTCTTCACCGCGCTGAAGGTCTCCGCGACCGCGAGCGTCGTCGGCGCGATCATCGGCGAGCTCCCCGCTTCGATCCAGAGCGGCCTCGGCGGCGC
>DATFQE010000216.1:0-23412 GCA_035264445.1 Gaiellaceae bacterium
TCGCCGAGCGTCATCGTCGTCGAGTTCGGATGCGGGTTGCCCGGCGGAACGCTCGAGTTCGTCTCGTACGGGTGGTAGGCGAGCAGGTCCATCAGCGGCTTGTCCCGGCCGCTCTGCCGGTACGCGGCGCCGAGGTCGCGAATGAACGCCGTCGGCGAATGGGTGTCGCGCGGCAGCTCCGGCCGGTCGCTGCCGCGCGGGGCGATGGCGCCGCCGATCACGTTCACGTCCTCCGACACCTCCTTGAGCGCGTCGTAGCTCCGGGCGAGGAGCAGCATGTAGTCCTGGGCGGCCAGGTCCTCGCCGTTCGGCCCGAACTGCGGCATCCAGAAGCGGTTCAGGTTCGGCTCGTTGCCGATGATGAGGTCCCGCACGGGAAGCTGGCGTGCAAGCGACGCCACGTAGGAGGAGAACTGTCCGCGCGCCTCGTCGGTGCGCGGCGTCGTCGCACTGCCGGCCTGGTAGACCGCGACGAAGAGCCGGACGTCGAGGTCTTTCGAGGCGGTCGCGACGTTGCGGAGAACATCGAGCTCACGAGGTTCCGGCTCGGTCTGCCCCGGCGCCCAGATCGACGTGATGCGGATCGCGTCGAAGCCCGCGTTCTTGACCGCCTGCACGCGGTCGCGCGCCGCTGCTGCCTCCGGCTGACGGGTGGAGTCCTCCACGACTCCGACGTGGAACTCGCGCTTGTCGTCGCCGCCCCCGCAATCGGCCAAGGCGAGCAGCGCGAGGGCGATGACCAGGGCGCGGCGCACGGGTCGCGCACACTAGCCTGGCGACCGTGGCCGTCGTTGCATCGGACCTCGAGCAGAAGCTGAAGAAGCTCCCTACAAAGCCGGGCGTCTACATCTTCCGAGACGCCGGCGGCCGCGTGCTCTACATCGGGAAGGCGAAGTCGCTGCGGCCGCGCGTGCGCAGCTACTTCCAGAAGGGCATCCGCAAGTACCAGCAGGCTCAGCTGCCCGACCGGATCGCCGACCTCGAGGTGATCGTGACCACGAACGAGGTCGAGGCGCTCCACCTCGAGCAGAACCTCGTCAAGCGCCACCGGCCGCCCTTCAACGTCAAGCTCCGCGACGACAAGTCGTTTCCCTACATCGCGGTAACCGTCGGGGACGACTATCCGCGCGTGATGTTCACGCGCGAGCGGCACCGGCGTGGGGTCGTCTACTTCGGGCCGTACGCGAACGCGAAGAAGGTGCGCGAGACGCTCGACGTTCTCAACCGGGTCTTCCCGTACCGGCCGTGCGAGGGGCCCCAGCCCGGCCGGCACTCGGGGATTCCGTGCCTCGACTACCACATCGAGCGCTGCCTGGCCCCGTGCGTCGGGTACGTCTCGAAGGAGCAGTACGGCGAGATCATCGACGGCGTGATCGAGTTCCTCTCGGGCGAGACGCGCCCGATCCAGCGCCAACTGGAGGCGAAGATGAAGGAGGCGGCCGAGAACGAGCGCTTCGAGGAGGCCGCCCGCTACCGCAACCGGCTGTTCGCGGTGCGCCACCTCGCCGAGCGGCAGGCCGCCGACCGGCGCGCCACGGGCGACATCGACGTCATCGGCTTCGCGGTCGAGAGCGACCGCGCGGCCGTGCAGGTGTTCCCGCTGCGAGACGGCCGGCTGATCGACCGCTACGGCTTCCACCTCGAGAACGTCGAGGGCCAGGACGCGGCGACCGTGCTCGAGGCCTTCATGCTCGAGTACTACGGCTCCACGCCGAGCGTGCCGCCGCAGATCATCGTCCCGACCGAGGCGGGAGACACTGACGCGCTCGCCGAGTTTCTCTCGGAACGCCGCGGCGCGCGAGTGGAGGTGCGGAGGGCGGAACGCGGCGAAAAACGGCGGCTGCAGGAGATGGCCGACCAGAACGCCCGCCTCGCGATCGAGCACGAGGAGGCGGCGGCCGAGCGCTCCCGCTCGCGGCGGGTCGAGGCGCTCGAGGAGCTACGGGAGTGCCTCAACCTCGAGGCCCTGCCCCTGCGGATCGAGTGCTACGACATCTCGAACATCCAGGCCGATTCGCCGGTCGGCTCGATGGTCGTGTTCCAGGACGCCATGCCCAAGAAGGCGCACTACCGGAAGTTCGGCGTGCGCGGGCTCGACGGCGGCCCGGACGACTTCTCCGCGATGTCCGAGGTCGTCTCGCGGCGGTTCGCACGGCTGCGCGACGTCGCGGACGAGGAGTACGACGAGTCCTTTGCCGGCGTGCCGAACCTGGTCGTCATCGACGGCGGGAAGGGCCAGCTGTCTGCGGCGCTGAGCGCGATGCAGGCGTTCGACCTGCCGCGCGTAGCGGTGATCTCGCTGGCGAAGCGCGAGGAGGAGGTCTACGTGCCGGACCGGTCGGAGCCGATCGTCCTCTCGAGGCACTCGCCTGGGCTCCAGCTGCTGCAGCGAATCCGCGACGAAGCACACCGCTTTGCACTCGGTTTCCATCGCCAGCGGCGCGACGCGAAGGCGCGCGAGTCGATCTTCGACACGCTGCCCGGAGTCGGCCCCGCGCGGCGGCGTGCCCTCTTGCGTCACTTCGGCTCGGCCGAGCGGTTCCTGGCCGCCTCGCAGGAGGAGCTCGAAGGCGTGCCCGGGATCCCCGCGAAGACCGCACGCGCGATCTACTCGCAGCTGCACAAGGCCGGCCGCGCCTAGCCCCCTACCGTGCCGTACTCCGGCTCGCCGGTCCGCTCGTAGGTCTGGGCCGTCACGCCGGCCGGGAACGTCTGCGTATCGGTCAGGCGCAGACCGCGCGGGATCGTGCCGTCGCTGAAGAGGCGCTTTCCCGTGCCGAGCACGAGCGGGAAGACGATCAGGACGAACTCGTCGACGAGGTCGTTCTTCAGCAGCGTCTGAGCGAGATTCCCGCTGCCCGTGACGTGGATCTCACCGTCGAGCCGCTCCTTCAGGCCGGCGACCTCCTGCGCCACGTCGCCGTTCAGCAGAGTCGAGTTGTTCCAGTCAACGGTCTCGAGCGTCCGCGAGGCGACGTACTTCGGAACGCTGTTCAACTTCTGCGCCGTCGGATCGTCCTCACCGGCGTTGGGCCAGTAGGCGGCGAAGATCTCGTAGGTCTTCCGTCCCAGGAGCAGCGCGTCGGAGCGGCCCATCAGGCCGCCCATGAACCCGCCGAGCTCGTCGTCGAAGTGCGGCGGCAGCCAGCCGCCGTGGTCGAACCCGCCTTCGCGGTCTTCGTCGGGCCCACCGGGGGCCTGCATCACGCCGTCGACGGTGACGAACGTGCCCACTACCAGCTTCGCCATGGCTCCTCCTCGTTCGATGTCGAAGGAATCGACTCCGAGCGTAGGCGGAACTCATCGGTCAGCGGACGCGCAGGCGTCCTGCGAGCGGCTCGGGGTCGCTGCCGTAGCGGTAGTTGCCGCGCCCGAGGCGCAGTTCGCGATGAGCGTGTGAGCTTCGCCTACTCGCCGCTCGTCGAGGCAGTGCTCAGCCTGCAAGCTCGCCCAGGTGGGCGTCGTCACGACGCGACGTGACGGCTACTACGTGCTGTACAGCCTCGACACCGACCGGCTGGCGCCGCTCTCGCAGACGCTGCTGGCCTTCCTCGGCGACTAGAAGTCCCCGCCGCCTCCGAAGTCCCCGCCGCCGCCACCGCCGAAGTCGCCGCCGCCCCAGTCGCCGCCCGTGAGTCCGTCGCCGAACCCGCCGTCGAAGTCGCCGCCGTGGTCGCCGCCGGTATCTGCATAGGCGTCGCCGGCGCCGAAGCCGCCGAACATCGACCCGAGCAGGAAGCCGGGGAAGAGCCCGCCGCCCCACATGCCGTAGAAGCCGCTCGCGTACGGCATCAGGCCTGGAACGCCCCAGTACGGCGTCCGCTGGCCGGCGACGACGACCTCGCGCTGCTCGGGGTCGCCGCCCTCCTCGACGCGGAGCGCGTCGGCCGCGCACGCGGGCACGAGGCGAGGCTCGCCGCCGGGCGGCGCCCAGAAGACGTCCCGCTCCGACGGGCCGTGGCGCGGGTCGAAGAAACAGGGCGGCCTTCGTTCCGGCGGCTCGCGCCCCTCCATGCGCGCCTTCGCGGTCGCCATCTCGAAGCGGCCTTCCTCGAGGGCGCTCGACACGGCGGCGAGATCGTTCGGCCGCCGGGCGGTGTCGTAGGCGCCGTCGGCGCGGTCGTAGGCATCGACGGCACGACCGTAGTGCTCCTTCGCCTCGCGATCGACGTCCGGCATCTCGACGTCGAGGTCGAGCGCCCTGATGTCGTCGGCCAGCGCGAGCATGTCCTCCTGAGCGACGGCCTTGCCGGTCGTGAGCGCCTCGCGCTCTCGTCTCGCCCGGCGCCGCCGGCGGAGGAGGACGAACCCCGCCGCTCCCGCTCCCGCGACCGCGAGGATCGGCCAGAACGAGGTGTCGTCCGAGCTTCCGTTGCTGCCCGAGCCGCTCTCGGCGGCGGCCACCTCGTCCACGAACGCGAGCAGCACGGCCGTAACGCCCCCGTCACGGTGCTCGCGAAAGGCGTCGGTCGCCAGTCGAGCCGCTTGGCCACGCTCGAGGATCGTGCTCCCGGCGCGGAACTGGTTCCCGACAATGACGGCGTAGGTGCCGGGACGGCCGACCTCGTCGGCGAGCATGCGCAGCCACTCGGTCGCGTCGCCGCCGGCCTCGTTTCGTGCGGCGGCGGGAACGACGGCGATGTAGATCGGGCCGCCGTTCGAGGTCGCGATGCGATCGCGCAGACGAGCTGCCTCGCCGGCCGAGAGGCTTGCGTCCGCCGCCGGATCGACGTACACGGGGTCGGAGCGGAGCGCCTCCGCTGCCTTGTCGAGGAAAGTCGCCGCGGACGCGGTCGGCGCGAACGCGAGCAGACCGACGACGACCGCCAAGAGGATGCGGGTCACGCGGTAAGGATGCCCGCCGCGGTCGTGCGTTAGTCGACGTCTACGGGCGGTCGGGCGGGCCGGACCCGTTCCCCTCGCCGTCGGGCGCCATGAACGGGTACCGGTAGTCCGTCGCGGGGACGAACGTCTCCTTGATCGTGCGCGGGCTGACCCAGCGGATCAGGTTCCACATCGACCCGGCCTTGTCGTTCGTCCCCGACGCGCGCGCGCCGCCGAACGGCTGCTGGCCGACGACGGCGCCCGTGGGCTTGTCGTTGACATAGAAGTTGCCCGCGGCGTACTCGAGCGCGAGGTGCGCCTCCTCGATCGCCTCGCGGTCGCGCGCGAACACGGCGCCGGTGAGGCCGTACGGGGCAGTCCTGTCGACCAGCTCGAGCGTGTCCTGCCACTTGTTGTCCGGATACACGTACGCCGTCACGATCGGGCCGAAGAGCTCCTCACGCATCAGCACGTTGGCAGGGTCGCGCGTCTCGATCACGGTCGGCTCGATGAAGTAGCCGTCGTCGTTGCGTGTCCCGCCGCCGACGAGGATCTCGGTGTCGCTCGCCCGCTTCGCGCCGTCGATCGCCTTCTTGTGGCCCGCCCACGCCTTCTCGTCGATCACGGCGCCCATGAAGTTCTCGAAATCGGCGACGTCGCCCATCTTCAGCGTCGCGACCTCGTCCGCGAGCCGCTCGCGCAGCTGCGGCCACGCGCTGGCCGGTGCGTAGACGCGCGAGGCAGCGGAGCACTTCTGGCCCTGGTACTCGAAGGAGCCCCGGATGATGGCGGTGGCGACGGCGTCGACGTCCGCGGTGGGGTGGGCGACGATGAAGTCCTTCCCGCCGGTCTCTCCGACGATCCGCGGGTAGCTCGCGTAGCTCGCGATGTTGTCGCCGACCGTCTTCCACATGCTCTGGAACACCGGTGTCGAGCCGGTGAAGTGGATGCCCGCGAGCTTCGGGCTGGCGAGGGCGGCGTCGCCGATCGCCGCACCCGGCCCGTAGACGAGGTTGATCACGCCGTCGGGGAGTCCGGCCTCCTGGAGCAGCCGCATCGTCCAGTAGGCGGAGACCGCGGCGGTCGACGCCGGCTTCCAGACGACGGTGTTGCCCATCAATGCCGCGCTGGTGGTCAGGTTCCCGCCGATCGCCGTGAAGTTGAACGGGCTGACGGCGAAGACGAATCCCTCGAGCGGCCGGTACTCCATCCGGTTCCACACCCCCGGCGAGCTCAGCGGCTGTTCCTCGTAGATCCGGACGAGGTACTCGACGTTGAAGCGCCAGAAGTCGATCAGCTCGCAGGCGGCGTCGATCTCCGCCTGGTACGCCGTCTTCGACTGGTTGAGCATCGTGGCGGCGTTCATCGTCGAGCGCCACGGCCCGGACAGGAGCTCGGCGGCGCGGAGGAAGATCGCGGCCCGTTCCTCCCACGGCATGCGCGCCCATTCGGGCCACGCCTCGCCGGCGGCGTCGACCGCTCGCTGGACGTCCTTCGGCCCGCCCTGGTGCACGTCGGCGAGCACATGGTCCTTGCGGTGCGGCATGACGGCCTCGAACGTCTTGCCCGTACGGACGTCCTCGCCGCCGATCACGTTCGGGATTTCGAGCCGCTCGCGCTCCATCTCCGCGAGGCGCTTCTGGAGCTGCGCGCGTTCCGGCGACCCAGGTGCGTAGCTGCGCACCGGCTCGTTCTGCGGCGGCGGGGGCCTGAAGATGCCCTGGCGACTCACAGCCTCGATTGTAGATTGGGCGCGATGGCGCCGACGTGTGTTCGCTACGACGCGAAGGCCTGGGGCGTCGGGGAGCTCTGGCTCGAGGGCGATCGGCTGCTCTGGGCCATGCACCCGCGCGCCGGGCTCTCCCTCGAGGGCTCGCACCCGCTCGCCGCGAGGTTTGCGGCCTACTTCGCGGGCGAGGAGATGTCGTTCGACGACGTCGAGCTCGACCTCGAGGAGGAGACCGACTTCGGGCGCCGGCTCGCGGAGGCGCTGCGCGCCGTGCCGCGCGGCGAGGTGGTCAGCTACGGCGAGCTGGCCGAGCTTGCCGGCCGCCGCCGGGCCGCGCGCGCGGCGGGATCGTTCTGCGCGCGGAACCGCTTCGCCATCGTGATCCCGTGCCACCGGGTGGTCGGCGTCGACGGGCTCGGCTCGTTCGGCTCGCTCGGCCTGGACTACAAGCGACGGTTGCTCGCGCTCGAGGGATGGCATGGCGCTCTCGGATGAGGTCCGCGACGAGCTCGCGTCGATCGCGCCCCGCCGCGAATGCTGCCGTCTGGCTGAGCTGTCGGCGCTCTTCCACACCGCGGGTGCCGTTCACTTCCTCGGCCGCGGCGACGTCTCGGTCCACCTCGACGTCTCGAGCAACGCGGTGGCCCGTCGGGCCTTCAGCCTCCTGCGCGAGTTCGGCGTCGACTCGGAGATCCGCACCTACCGCCGCCGGGCGTTCGACCGGACGACCCGGTACCAGCTGCACGTCGTGGGCGGCGGCCGCGCGCTCCAGGTGCTGCACGAGGCCGGCGTCCTGACCTCGACACTGGCGCCGCTCGACCGGCCGCCCAAGCGCGTTGTCGGGCGCAGCTGCTGCCGATCGGCGTATCTGCGCGGGGCGCTCCTGGGCGGCGGCTCGGTCACGGGGCCACGGGCGCCTCACCTGGAGCTACGCGCGTCGGGAAAGCCCGGCGCGGAGTTCATCGTCGCCGTCGCCGCGGCGGAGGGCATCGCGCTACGTGCGGTCGAGCGGCGGGGGCACGCCTACGCCTACGCGAAGGGCGCCGAGCCGATCGGCGACGCGCTCGCCGCGGCAGGCGCCAGCGATGCGGTGCTCGCCTTCCAGGAGCGCGTCGTCATGGGGGACGCGAAGGCGCGCGCGAACCGGCTCGCGAACGCGGACCACGCCAACCTGGTGCGCGCCGGCCGCGCCGCTCACGTCCAGCTCGAGGCCGTGCGCCGCCTCGTCGATCAGGGTCGCCTCGACGAGCTCTCGCCGCCGCTGCGAGAGGTCGCGGAGCTGCGGCTGGAGCATCCGTCGCTGTCGTTGCGCGAGCTCGCGCTCAAGTGCCGGCCGCCCGTGACGAAGGCGTCGGCGCATCGTCGAATGACCGCGCTCATTCGGCTCGCCGAGCGGTAATCACGCCCCGTGTATCACTTGTAACTCCCCTAGTTTTGGGTCGACAGGGTGCGCAATACTCCTCTAGCGGCGGGTCTGTGCTCGTCCGGCGGCGGATTCAGACCCCGTCCGTCGCCAAGGTCCGGAGCGCGGTTCAACTGGAGGGGGAGGTCGTCCTCGGAGCTTCCCCTCCGGCCCGCCGCCTCTCGCCCGCGAATCCGGCCCTCGCTGCGCGAGGGCCAAGACGACTTACCGCTTGATTCCGAACGGTCTGCTCACGAACGTGGACGCGCGCTTCGCGTTCGTTTCCGCCGAGAGGCGGACGCCGTAGACGTACCAGCCGGGAGCTAGCTTCCGGTTGCGGAACTTCACCTGCGGTGTCCGGTGCGCCTTCGCCGCGCCCGTGGCGCGGAGGACTCCGCCGGAGCGGGTCAGGGATCGGGCGATTCCCTTGCGATCGACCTTGGACGGGCCCTTCACGCGGAAGATCCCGGCGCGGAAGCGGGCGCCCTCGTCGGCACGGACCTTGAAGACCCAGGAACGCCGATTCGCCGGCACGACGTTGCCGCGGGGGAAGATCGCTCGGGCGCCGGCGACCGTCGTGCTGTGCCGCCAGGGGCGCGCGCTGCCGACACAGCGCCCACCGGTCTCCGCGAATGTGCTCTTGACTGCGCCGTACGCGGGTCTGGGGGTGCCGTCCGCCCGGACGAGCGCCGCCTGCCAGCGGTCGAGGCTCGGCTCGTCGATCAGGCCGAAAAAGAGCAGGGAGCGGACGGTGGGATCGCAGGCGAGGTAGCGGATCAGGCCGCCGTAAATCTGCGCCTGCGAGGCCTCCTCGGTCGTCGGCACGTTCTCCACACCCTCGTATGCATGGGCGGCGCTGGCCACGATGCGTACCTGCCAGCCGACCTCGTCGAGCCGGAAGCGAAGCCCGCCGGCGCGGCCGCGTTCGGCGAACGTGGGCTGGCGTGTGCCGTTGAAGGCGTCCCACACCGCCTGCTTGATCCGGTCGAGGTTGGGGACGCCTGCATTCGGCCACTGGTACCCCTTGAGCAGCGAATCGCGGTCCGACCTGGGATACGGATGGAAGCTCAGCTCGTCCATGATCGGAAGCCGCCGCGCGCTGCCGCGATACGCGGCCCCGATGTCGCGCAGGCAGCGGATCGGCGAGCGCGAGACGTTGTTGCCGGCCTTCGGCGAGTCGTTGCCGCGCGGAGACAGCCCGACCCCGATGACGTTGACACCCCGATCGACCTGCTTGAGCGCGTCGTAGGAGGCGGCGAGCAGGCGCTCGTAGGCGACGCACGCGGCGGGCGAGCCGTTTGCGTTGTACTGGGGCTGCCAGAACCTCGTCTGGTTCGGCTCGTTGCCGACGATGATGTCTCGCACGCTGGGGAACGTGCGGGCGACGTGCGCGGCGAATGCTGCGAACCGGCCCGCGGCTGCAGTCGAGTTGCCGACGGCGCGGGGGTTCGCGAGGTCGAGCACGAAGAGGATTTTGATCCCGCGAGCCTGCGCGAAGGGCAGCAGACGCTCGATCGCGGGCTGATCGCGGATCGTCAGCGGCTCGGCGGGATCCCAGAGGATCGTGACGCGCACCTCGGAGAGGCCGATGTCGCTCATCTGTCCGAAGAAGCGCTCGGGTGCGGCGCCCTTCGCCTGGTCGTCGACGACGCCGATCTGCAGGTCGCCGGCGGCCGGGGCTGCGAGGGCGAGCGCTGCGCAGAGCGCGCTGACGACGCAGAGGGTTCGTCGCTTCACCCGAGCGGGCTTCGGCGCCGAAGCGGGAGGTCCTCCGCCGGAACCAGGCAGTACACTCGCCGCAGTTCCACGGACAGGAGGGCGCATGGCAACACGGGTCGGCATCAACGGTTTCGGGCGGATCGGGCGCAACTTCCTACGTGCCTGCCTCAAGCGCGAGCCCGACTTCGAGATCGTCGCGATCAACGACCTGGCGTCGCCCGACGTGCTCGCGCACATGCTCAAGTACGACTCGACGCACGGCGTCCTGAGCGCCGACGTCACGCACGGAGACGGCGAGATCACGGTCGACGGGGCGAGCTACAGGATTCTCTCCGAGCGGGAGCCCTCGGCGCTGCCGTGGGAGGAGCTCGGCGTCGAGGTCGTCGTCGAGTCGACCGGCTTCTTCACGGCGCGCGACCCCGCCGCCCAGCACCTCGAGGCGGGCGCGAAGAAGGTGATCATCTCGGCGCCGGCGACCGAGCCGGACCTGACCCTGGTGCTCGGCGTCAACGACGACGAATACGACCCCGAACAGCACCACGTGATCTCCAACGCCTCGTGCACGACCAACTGCGTGGCGCCGATGGCGCGCGTCCTGCTCGACGCGTTCGGGATCGAGCAGGGGTTCATGACCACGGCCCACGCGTACACGACGGAGCAGCAGCTGCAGGATCAGATCGCGCTGACGCGCAAGGGCAAGCCCGACCTGCGGCGGATGCGCGCGGCCGCGGAGAACATCATTCCCTCGACGACCGGCGCGGCGAAGGCGACGTCGCTCGTGATTCCCGAGCTCGCCGGCAAGCTCGACGGGCTGGCGCTGCGCGTCCCCGTTCCGGATGGGTCGATCACCGACCTGGTCTGCGTCCTCTCGCGCGACGCGACGAAGGAGGAGGTCAACGAGGCCTTCGGCGCCGCGGCCGGCGAGGATCGCTGGCAGGGGATCATCGAGTACACCGACGACGCGATCGTCTCCTCGGACATCGTCGGCAACCCGCACTCCCTGATCGTCGACGGCCAGTCCACCATGGCCAACGGCCGCATGGTCAAGGTGCTCGGCTGGTACGACAACGAATGGGGCTACAGCTGCCGGCTCTCGGACGTGGTCGAAAAGGTCGCGCAGCGGATTCCGGCCGGCGCCTCCGCTTAGCTTGCGGGAGCCGCGCTCGGTTCGCGACGCCCACGTCGCCGGCAGGCGCGTGCTCGTGCGCGCCGACCTGAATGTCCCGCTCGAGGACGGGCGCGTCGCCGACGACACGCGCATCCGGGCCGCTCTGCCGACGCTCGAGTCGCTTCTGGAGCGCGAGGCCGCCGGGGTTCGTGTCTGCTCGCACCTCGGCCGGCCCGAAGGGACCGATCCGGCGTTCTCGATGCGTCCCGTCGAGAAGCACCTTCGCCGCCTGCTGTCCGACAAGCGCGTCGAGGTCCTCGAGAACACGCGGTTCCACCCGGGGGAGACGAAGAACGACCCGGCGTTCGCCCGGGAGCTAGCCGACGGCTCCGACCTCTTCGTGCAGGACGCATTCGGGTCTGTGCACCGCGCTCACGCTTCGACGGTCGGCGTGGCCGAGCTGTTGCCCGCCTATGCAGGCCTGCTGCTCGAGCGCGAGCTGAAGGAGCTCGGCAAGCTGCTCGGAGAGGTGGACCGGCCGTTCGTTCTCGTCTCGGGCGGCGCAAAGGTCGACGACAAGCTCGGCGTCCTGCAGAACCTCGGCGGGAAGGCGGACGAGGTGCTGATCGGCGGCAAGATGGCCGAGCAGATCCGGGAGGAGAACCCTCTGCCGTTCGACGTCGTGCTGCCGCGTGACGTCGTCGCCGCGGCGGCGTTCGCGGAGGACGCCGAGCCGCGCGTGGTGGGCTACAACGAGCTTCCCGAGGGTTGGCTCGGTCTCGACATCGGGCCGGAGACGCGAGCGGACTTCGCCGAGCGGATCGCGCGCGCGCGGACGGTGTTCTGGAACGGGCCGATGGGGGTCTTCGAGTGGCCGCGGTTCGCCGAGGGGACGAAGGCGGTGGCGGAGGCCGTCGCCGGCGTCCACGGCTTCACGGTGATCGGCGGGGCGGACTCGGCGCGGGCTCTGCAGGAGCTCGGCTTGGCCGACCGCGTTTCGTGGCTCTCGACGGGCGGCGGGGCCGCGCTCGAGCTGCTCGAGGGCCAGGAGCTTCCAGGCGTAGCGGTGATCCCGGCGGGTTGAGGCGTGCTGATCGCGGCGAACTGGAAGATGTTCAAGGGACCGCGCGAGACGGTCGACTTCCTCGGGCGGTTCCGGGCGCCGGACGGCATCGACGTCGCGATCTGCCCTCCGTTCGCGTCCCTGCAGGCGGCGGCGGATGCGGGTGCGACCGTCTACGCGCAGAACGTCCACTGGGAGCCGGAGGGTGCCTACACGGGCGAGGTCTCGGCCGCGATGCTGCGCGAGCTCGGCGTCGCAGGCGCGGTCGTGGGTCACTCGGAGCGGCGCCAGCTCTTCGGCGAGACCGATGAGGGAGTGGCTCGGCGCGCACGCGCGGCGATCGAGGCCGGCCTCGGCGTGATCGCGTGCGTGGGGGAGACGATCGAGCAACGAGAGAGCGGCGATATGGAGCTGATCCTGAAGATCCAGGTCGAGGCGCTCGCGTTCGCCGTGGGCGCCCACGAGCGGCTCGTGGTCGCGTACGAGCCGGTGTGGGCGATCGGCACCGGCCGGACCGCGACGCCCGAGCAGGCGGCCGCCGCGCATGCGTTCATCAAGGGCCTGCTCGACGTGCCCGTGCTCTACGGTGGCTCGGTGAAGCCCGACAATGCCGAGGAGCTCCTCGGCCAGTCCGACGTCGACGGGGCCCTGGTCGGCGGCGCCTCGCTCGAGGTCGAGTCGTTCACGGCGATTTGCCAGGCGGCGGCGTCCCTCTCGTAGCGCTCGTCGTCCTCGACGGGTGGGGCTGCGCCGCGCCGGGCCCGGGCAACGCCGTCGAGCTGGCCGCCACACCCGTCTTCGACCGCCTCTGGGCGGAGTACCCGCACACGACGATCGCCGCCTCGGGCGAGGCGGTCGGGCTGCCGCCCGGTCAGATGGGCAACTCGGAGGTCGGCCACCTGACGATCGGGAGCGGCCGCGTGCTCTTCCAGGACCTGATGCGGGTCAACAAGGCGATTGAGGACGGGTCGTTCTCCGCGAACCCGGCGCTCGTGGGGGCGTTCTCTCGCGCGCGCGAGGCCGGAACGAACGTGCACCTGATCGGACTCGTCTCGTACGGTGGCGTCCACTCGCACGTCGAGCACCTGCGAGCGCTGTTGCGGCTCGCAGCGGAGCAAGGCATGGCCGGCCGGACCTGGATCCACGCCTTCACCGACGGCAGAGACGTGTCTCCGACCTCGTCCGTTCATGACCTGGCCGAACTGCCGGAAGACCGCCTGGCGACGGTGGTCGGACGCTACTACGCCATGGATCGCGACCAACGCTGGGAGCGCACCGACCGCGCACTTTCGGCACTGGTTCGTGACGAAGGCGCTACGCAGGCTGCCGGCGTAGCGGAAGTGCAACGCCAATACGCCAGAGGTGTGACGGATGAGTTTCTCGAGCCGATCGTGCTCGCCGGTCGGCCGCGGATCGCGCCCAGCGACCAGATCGTGTTCTTCAACTTCCGCCCCGACCGCGCACGCCAGTTGACGGAGCGGCTCCTGGCCTCAGGATTCGAGCTGACGACCATGACGCGCTACCGCAAAGATTTCCCGTGCCCCGTCGCCTTCGAGGAGCAGGTGGTCAGCGAGACGATCGCCGAGGTACTGGCCGCCGCGGGCGCACCCCAGCTCCATGCAGCCGAGACCGAGAAGTACGCGCACGTCACGTACTTCTTCAACGGGGGCAGAGAGGACCCGTGGCCGGGCGAAGACCGCATCCTGGTGCCCTCGCCGCGCGACGTGCCGTCGTACGACCACAAGCCGGAGATGGCCGCGCCTGAGCTCGCCGACCGCTTCGTCGAGGCGATCGACGGCGGCGCGTACCGCTTCGCCGTGGTGAATTTCGCCAATCCGGACATGGTCGGCCACACCGGGTCGATTCCGGCCGTGACGAAGGCGGTCGAAACCGCCGACGAATGCCTCGGTCGCGTCGTCGCGGCGGTCGAGCGAAGCGGCGGTATTGCCCTCGTCACCGCCGACCACGGCAACGCCGAGGAGATGCTCGAGCCGGACGGGGTCAGCCCGCACACGGCGCACACGACAAATCCGGTCCCGCTGGTGGTTACGAAGAAGAATGTAGAGCTCGCGAACGACGGCGAGCTGTCCGATCTGGCGCCGACCGCGTTGGCGCTCCTTCAACTTGCGAAACCCTTACAAATGACCGGCAAATCCCTAGTACGGGTCACAAACCCCTAGCTATACTCACGCCTCTTGTCGCTGGCTCAGCCTGATCTCGGCGTACTGCGGAAGGCACAGCGGGGTGATGAGCGTGCCTTCTCTCTGATCCTGCGCGCCTACGAGGTCCCGGTCTACAACTACGTCCTCCGTCTCGTCGGGGACCGGTCGCTCGCCGAGGATCTGACGCAAGAGGTTTTTCTTCGCGTCTACCAGGGCCTGCCGCGCTTCTCGCTCCGCTGCCGCTTCACGACCTGGCTCTTCCAGGTCACGAAGAACAGGGTCCTCGACGAGCTCCGCGCGAACGAGCGGCGTCCGCGCGCGGTCGTCAATCTCGACGACGTTCCGCCGCTCGAGGTGCTGGACGCGCCGTTCGAGCGGATCGAGGCGATGGACGCGGTCTGGCGGGCGGTCGAGGAGCTCAACGTCGACCTCAAGATGGCGCTGCTCCTCCGCGACGTCGTCGGCCTCTCGTACACCGAAATCGCCGACTCGCTCGAGATCACACTCGCGACCGTGAAGTGGCGGATCTATAAGGCGCGCGAAGAGGTGCAGCTCTCGCTCGAGCGCGAAGGCATCACCTTTGCACCGACGACGCGCCGCGAAGAAGCAACAATTCCGGGTACCTAGGCCCGTAGGGGTTTAATCTTTCGCTTGCTCGCGGAGCCAGTCCGCGAGGTTGCGGTAGTCCTGCGCAGGCGTGTCGCCGCGCGGCACCGGCTCCGTCCTGGGCTCGTCGCCCCCGCGTAGCGCGAGGACCGCCACGACGATCGCTACGGCCGCGGCCGCGAGCACGGCCGCCCAGAGCAACGCGCTCCGTCGGGCCGTGACGTCGTAGCGGCCCACCTGCGTCACGGCAGTCGCGGGGCTCGCCGCCAGCAGGCGGGCGAGCTCGGCGGCCGAGGCCGGCCGCGCCTTCGGGTCGCGCTCGAGGCAGCTCATGATCGCTGCGTTCAGGCGCGGCGGAACGCCCTCGAGCCGTGGCGGCGGCCCCGCCTCCCGGCGCGAGAACAGCGCGCCAAGCGTGTCGTGGCCCAACGGAGGCTCGCCGGCGAGCAGCTCGTAGAGGCAGGCGCCGAGCGAGTAGACGTCCGAGGCAGGGGTGACGGCCTCGCCGAGCGCCTGCTCCGGCGGGAGGTAGGCCGCCGTCCCGAGCACGGTCCCGACCTCGGTGACGCGCGTCCCGTCGACGGCGTGCGCGATCCCGAAATCGGCCACCTTGAGCGTCCCGTCCTCGGTGAGGAGCAGGTTCGCGGGCTTGACGTCGCGGTGCACCAGCCCGGCGCGGTGGGCATGCTCGAGTCCCGCGCACGCCTCGACGCCGAGGTCGGCGACGCGATCCGGGGTCTGGGCCCCGTCACGCCGGAGGAGCTCCGCCACCGACTCGCCGTCGACGCACTCCATCACGATGTACGGTCGCCCGTCCTCCTCGCCGGCGTCGTACACGCGCACGACGTTCGGGTGCGACAGGCGCGCGGCGAGCCCGGCCTCGCGCACGAATCGCTGCCTGATCTGGGCGTCGTCCGCCAGCGTCTCGGCCAGAACCTTCAGCGCGACGGGACGCCCCAGGTCACGGTCGCGCGCGAGGTAGACGATCGCCATTCCGCCCCTGCCGAGCGTGCGTTGGACCTCGTAACGGTCCGCGACAGTCTGGGCGCTCACTCGTCGCCCCTGTCGTCGTGGCCGTGCTTCTTGTGCTTCTTCTCGTGGCCCTTGTGCTTGCCCTTGCCGGGGTCGTCGTCCCCGTCGTCGGAGGTCGAGACGACGGGCGGCGGAGGCGCCGGAGGCGGAGGCGGAGGCGGCGGCGGCGCCGCCGGCAGGCAGGTGAAGGAGCGGCTGGCGTAGCGCCCGACCTCACGCCGAACCGCGTCCGGCACGCGTATCTGGTCGAGGGAGCTCCGCAAGGCTGCAACGCGCCGCGCCGCTTCGCAGCCGTCGTTCGCCTCGATGGCGACAGCGACGGCGTCGCTCTCGTCGGCCAGGCGTGCGGCGACCGCGGGGTCGAGACGTTCGGACGAAGCGTCGTCCCCGCCGCAACCGGCGAGAACGAGGAAGACGAGCGTGGTGCTAAAGACCGAGAGCCAGGCGCTGGGCGAGCGTCTCAGGCAGTCCCCTTTCGCGAATCTCCGCCTGCGTTCGCTCGACAGGGTAGGTGACTCGCATGAAGGAGGCACGGTGCTGGTCGAGATCGAGAATCAGGTAGGCGGCGCGCGGGTCGTTGTCCCGCGGCTGGCCGACCGAGCCCGGGTTGAGCAGCCAGCGGCCGCGCGAAAGGTCGGCCTCGTGGCCGCCGGGGGCGAGCCCACCGTTTGCGCGGCCGTCCTCGAGGATCATCGCCAGAGGGACGTGGCTGTGCCCGACCATGACGATGGGCGCCGCGGTGATCTCGAGGGATTCGCGCGCCACGGGCTCGCTGAGGACGTAGTCCCAGACGGGGTCACGGGGGCTCGCGTGGTACAGCTCGGCGCCGTTCACCCTCGCCGCCGGCTTGAGCGACTCGAGGTACGAGCGGGAGTAGTCCGTCAGGACGGTCTCGGTCCAGCGGGCCGCGGCGGCTGCGTCGGGGGAGAACTCGTCGAGCGGGATCGAGCCGATCACGCCGAGGTCGTGATTGCCGACGAGGCACAGATCCGCGCGCATGGCGACGAGCTCGCAGCATGTGTTCGGGTCGGGGCCGTAGCCGACGAGGTCGCCGAGACACCAGACCGCGTCGAGCCGCTCGTCCTCGAGGGACTCGAGCACGGTCTCCAGAGCCGCGGCATTACCGTGGATGTCCGAGATGACCCCGACTCGCATGGCTCAGCTTATCCGGGTTGCGGCGGTGCTCCTAGCCGGCATCGCGTGGGTGGCGCTCGCCGCCTGGCTGTGGCGCACGAGGGTGCCGGACGACCTCGTGCTGCCTCACCTCGATGCCGAGACGGTTTTCGGCGCCCGAGTGATCAAGGAGGCCGAGGACTACCGCCGCGTCCTCCGCGCGCTGTGGGCCGGGCTCACGGTCAGCCAGCTCGGTGCTCTCTTCGTGCTGGTCCGTGCCGCGCCGCGGCTCGAGCTTCGCTTGCGAGGCGGAAGGATCCTCCGCGGGATCCAGCTCGGGCTCGTGTCCGTCGCGCTGCTCTGGGCCGTCTGGCTCCCGTTCGCGCTCGTAGGCCTCTGGTGGCGGCGGAAGCACGACATCTCGCATCTCGGCTACGGCGACCTCGTCTTCGAGCCGTGGCCTCGCTACCTCGGGGAAGTGGTCGTGACGGTCGGCGCGGTCGCTGTCGCGATGGTCCTCGCCCGCGGGCTCGGTCGACGGTGGTGGCTCGTCGGCGGGCCGGCGTTCGTCGCGATCGTCGGCGGCGTGCTCGTGCTCACGCCGTTCGTGCTGACGCCGCGCCTCTCCGCGCTCGACGATCGCCGCCTCACCGCGCAGATCGAGCGGCTAGCGCGGGAGCAGGGCGTCCGCAAGGTCGAGGTGCAGGTCGAGAATGCAAGTCGACGCACGACCGTGCCGAACGCCGAGGCGATCGGCGTCGGCCCGACGACGCGCGTCGTGCTCTGGGACACGCTGCTCGACGGCCGCTTTACCGACCGCGAGATCGAGGCGATCTCGGCGCACGAGCTCGGCCATGTGGCGCGCGACCACCTTTGGAGGGGAATCGGCTGGTTCGCGCTGTTCGCGCTGCCCTCGGCGTGGCTGCTCGCATACATGACCGACCGCCGCGGCGGGCTCGACCGGCCGTCGGTCGTACCGTACGCCGTGTTCGTCGTGGTCGCGATTCAGCTCGCGCTGTTGCCCGCGACGAATGTTGTCTCGCGTCGCTACGAGTCGGAGGCCGACTGGATGTCGCTCGAAGCGACGCGCGATCCTGCGGCCACGGCGTCCCTGTTCCGCAAGTTGGCGGTCGAAGCGCTCGACCCGCCACGGGAGCCTGGGTGGGTGCACGTCATGCTCGCGACCCATCCCAATCCCGCCGACCGGGTGGCGATGGCACGTGCGTGGGCGGCTCTACGATGAGGGCCGTGAGCGAGCCGGTACATGCGGTGGACAGGCTCGCCTGGCAGCTGGCGCGCATCGCGGGTGTGCCGGTCGAGCTGGAGCGGCCGGGGAAGGCCGAGCACGGAGACTACGCCACGAACGTCGCTATGCGGCTCGCGCCCGAGCGGCGCCGCAACCCGCGCGAGCTGGCCGAGGAGCTCGCGGCTCAGGCGACCGAGCTGCCTGCCGTCGAACGCGCTGAGGTCGCCGGCCCAGGATTCCTGAACCTTTGGCTCGCCGATGCCTGGTTCGCGGAGGCGCTCGCGGAGGTCGACGACGATTACGGAGCCGGCTCGGTGGAGAGCCGCGAGCGGGTGCAGGTCGAGATGGTCTCGGCGAACCCGACCGGCCCGATCACCGTCGCCTCCGCGCGGAACGGCGCCTACGGCGACTCCGTCGCGCGGTTGCTGGACTTTGCCGGCCACACCGTCGAGCGCGAGTACTACTACAACGACGCGGGCGCTCAGATGGACCGCTTCCGGGTTTCCGTCGAGGCGCGCCGGCGCGGGGAGGAGCCGCCCGAGGACGGCTACCACGGCGCGTACGTCGACGAGCTCGCGCGAAGCGAAGGCGATCCAGTTGCGCCGATGCTCGCGCAGATGGAGCGCACGCTCGAGCGCTTTCGACTCCACTTCGACTCCTGGGTGCTCCAGAGCGAGCTCGAGGAGCACATCCACGAGCTCCTCCCGCGGCTGCCGACGTACGAGAAGGACGGCGCGGTGTGGGTTCGCGCGAGCGAGTACGGCGACGACGACCGCGTGATCATCCGCTCGCCCGAGAAGGGCGGCACGCCGACCTACCGGGCGGCGGACATCGCGTACCTCGTGCAGAAGCTCGAGCGCGCCTTCGACCGCGCGATCTACGTGCTCGGGGCCGACCATCACGGGACGCGGAACTGGTACGCGGCCGTCGCGCGGATGCTCGGCTACGACGCCTCGCGGGTCGAGGTCCTCCTATACCAGCTGGTGCACCTCACCCGCGGTGGCGCGCAGAGGAAGATGTCCAAGCGTCGGGGCGACGTCGTCTTCCTCGACGACTTCATGGACGAGATCGGCGTCGACGCGGCGCGCTGGTATCTCGTCTCGCGCGACCACGACCAGACGATCGAGATCGACGTCGACCTGGCGGCGGAGAAGTCGCAGAAGAACCCGGTCTACTACGTGCAGTATGCGCACGCGCGGATCGCGGCGATCCTCCGCAACGCCCAGGGCGCCGAGGAGCGGCCCGAGCCGCCCGGGCCGCTGGCGCGGGAGGAGCGCGAGCTGATCAAGCGACTCGCCGAGTTTCCCGAGATCGTGGCCGAGGCGACCGAGCGGCGGGGGCCGCACGCGATCCCGACGTACGCGATCCGCGTCGCCGACGACTTCCACCGCTTCTACCACGAGCAGCGCGTCCTCGGCAGCGACGACTGGCAGCCGTTCCGCCTCGCGCTCGTGCGGGCGACGCAGACGGTGGTTGCGCGGTCGCTCGACCTGATCGGGGTGGACGCGCCGGAGCGGATGTAGATGAGGGGGTTCGACCCGCCTCATCGCAGAGAGCCCGAACGCCTCGCGCGCTCGCTCGAGTCGTTCTGGCGGCGGACGGAACCCTCCCGAGCGCCCCCGAAGTAGGATCGCGCCGTGGCCGAGACCACTACGCGCACCGGGACGGCCAAGACCGGCCGGCCTCCGGACCGGAACCTCGCACTAGAGCTCGTCCGGGTTACGGAGGCGGGCGCGATGGGCGCCGGCCGCTGGATCGGGCGCGGCGACAACATCGCCGCGGACCAGGCCGCCGTCGACGCGATGCGGGCAGTCCTCGACACCGTGCAGATGCGCGGCGTCGTAGTCATCGGCGAGGGCGAGAAGGACGAGGCGCCGATGCTCTACAACGGCGAGGAGGTCGGTTCGGGCTCCGGGCCGGAGGTCGATGTCGCCGTCGACCCTCTGGAGGGGACCCGGCTGACCGCGCTCGGCCAGCCGAACGCGATCTCGACGGTGGCTCTCGCCGAGCGCGGCACGATGTTCTTCCCGGGTGCCGCCGTCTACATGGACAAGATCGCGTGCGGGCCGGAGGCGGCCGGCGCGGTCGACCTCGACCAGTCTCCTTCCGACAACGTGCGCGCCGTCGCGGCCGCGAAGGGCGTTTCCCCGCGCGAGGTGTCCGTGGTCGTGCTCGACCGGCCGCGGCACGAGGCGCTGATCGCCGAGCTGCGCGAGGTCGGCGCGAAGGTCTTGCTGATCCCCGACGGCGACGTGGCGCCTGCGATCGCGGCAGCCCAGCCGGGCACGGGGGTCGACATGCTGATGGGCATCGGCGGCACGCCGGAGGGCGTGCTCTCGGCGGCCGCGCTGAAATGCGTCGGCGGCGCGCTCTACGGCCGGCTGTGGCCGCGAGACGACGACGAGCGGCAGCAGCTCGTGGACGCGGGTTACGACGTCGAGCGGAAGCTCTCCGTCGACGACCTCGTAGCCGGCGAGGACGTGTTCTTCGCCGCCACCGGTGTGACGACCGGCGCGCTGCTGAAGGGCGTGCGATACACGCGTGACGGCGCCTTCACCGACTCGATCGTGATGCGCTCCCGTTCGGGCACCGTCCGCCGCGTCGAAGCGACGCACGCGCTCGAGAAGCTGGCCGCCCTCACCGGCCGCGAATACCGCTAGCGGACCCTTTCGTTGCGCTTTCGTCTGAAAGCCAGGCCCGTGCAGCGCGCAAATTCTGCGATGCTTTCGTGACGCAGTCGTTACCCAGGCTGCCAGGGGCTCTGCTGCGCCGTGGGCCGACGCCCGGCCGTTAGGCCACGGCCGGGGTGAGCAGGTTCGTCGCCACCGGGGCCGAGTCGGACATGGGCTACGCCGTGACGGCCTCGCGCTCCATCTCGGGTGCGTACGCGCCCGTCCGCGCGGCGGAATTCATCTTCGCCCGGTGGTAGAAGGCCCGCTGCGCCGCCTCGCGGTTCTCGGCCTTGCCGCTCCATGCCTTCTGCGCGGCCGCCTGGAGCGCCCGCCCGTACGAGAAGGAGAGCTGCCACGGCAGCTTCTCGGCGAGCGCGTTCATCGCGTTCAACCGCGCGGTCGCGTCCTCGTCGCTCTGTCCGCCCGACAGGAACACGATCCCCGGCACAGCGGCCGGCACCGTCCGCTTGAAGCACTTGATCGTGGCTCGCGCGATCTCGTCATCCGAGACCTGCTCCGCCGCGTCGTAGCCGGGAAGCACCATGTTCGGCTTCAGGAGCATCCCCTCGAAGTCCACGCGCTGGTCGTAGAGCTCGGTGAAGACCGCCTGGAGCGTGCGCGAGGTCACCGAGTACGCCCGGTCGAGCGTGTGGTCGCCGTCCATCAGCACCTCGGGCTCGACGATCGGCACGAGGCCGGCCTCCTGGGCCAGGGCCGCGTAGCGGGCGAGCGCGTGCGCGTTCGTCCAGATCGCGTAGTCGCTCGGGATCTGGTCGACCTCGATCGAGAGCACGGCCCGCCACTTGGCGAACCGCGCGCCGAGCTCGCGGTATTCCTCGAGCCGCTCGCGCAGCCCGTCGAGCCCCTCGGTGACGGTCTCGTCCGGCGCCAGCGCCAGCGCCTTCGCGCCCTTGTCGACCTTGATCCCCGGGATGACCGCGCGCTGCTCGAGCGCCTTCGGGAACGGCGTCCCGTCTTCGGTCGACTGGCGGATCGTCTCGTCGAAGAGGATGACGCCGCTGATGTAGTCCTCGGCGCCGTCAGTCGTGAAGAGAAGGTCGCGGTACGCGCGCCGGTTCTCCTCGGTCGACTCGACGCCGATCGCGTCGAAGCGCTTCTCGATCGTGGCGGAGCTCTCGTCGGCGGCGAGGATCCCCTTGCCCACGGCGACGAGCGCCTTCGCGGTCTCGTGCAGCTGCTCGCTGTCCATGATCCCTCCCGAAACGTCTGTGTTAGTCCTCGATTATCCCGGCTGAAGCGCCCATTGCGGCGGGGGTAGAATGTCGATCACGCGGACGTAGCTCAGTTGGTAGAGCATTGGCTTCCCAAGCCAAGGGTCGTGGGTTCGAATCCCATCGTCCGCTCTAAGAAAAGCCGCGGAAACCGGCGCTTTTCTGTTCACAGATGGGACAGCGCGGCGGGCGGCTGGCTAATGTCCTGCTAAGGAGTCGCGCGCCGGGTCGTAACGTTCGGCAGCCTCGGTAACCCGCGCGTCGAGCAGGTGCGAGTACCTCTTCAGGGTGATCATCGGGTTGGCGTGCCCGGCGACAGCCTGCACGAGCTTGACGTCGGCTCCAGCCGCAACCAGTCGCGAGACGCACGTGTGGCGCAGGTCGTGAAACCGGTAGGCCTCGCCTGAAAGGCCGGCCTGCTCGAGCGCCGGGGTCCAAACGCGCCGATTGAAGTTCGACGGGTGGATGGGCTTGCCGCGCGCCGTCGCGAACAGCAGCGCGTCCGCCGTGTAGTGACCGCGGGCAAGGGCTCGGACAGCCAGCTCGCGCACGCCGGCGTCGACCGAGGGGAAGAGTGGCACCGAGCGGATCCCCGCCTCCGTCTTCGGCCGCCGCACCTCCTGGAGCGAGTACGCATGGTCGATGCGGATCAGCCGCCGTTCGCGATCGATGTTCCCCCACCGGAGGGCTCGAAGCTCGCCCATGCGAAGTCCAGTGCCGAGCGCGATGTCGAACAGGCGTACGAAGAGGAGGTCTGACTCGCGGCGTACCGGATCGAGCGGCGCGAGCTCCACGAGCGCCTGCCGAATCGCATCGGTGTGTGACCGCGGAATCTCCTTGCCGGCGAAGTCCTGCGTGGGCGGGAGGTCTGCTCGCGCGGCCGGGTTGGCGAGAAGCAGGCCTTGTCGAACGGCGTCCGCGAGCATTCTGCGGAGCGGAACGACGACGTTGCGAATCGTGCCCGGCGCCTTGCCCTCCGCCTCGAGCTCGGCGACGAGCTGGTCGACGTCCACGGTACGCAGCGAGGCGAGCGCACGGTCGCCGAGGCGAGGGAGAACGTGGTTGCGCAGGTTGCACCGGTAGCAGACGAACGTGGCCGGAGAGAGCCGCGTTCGCGCCCAGCCGCCGGCCCGGCTGGGGTCGCGGTGTTGGAGCCAGCGGTCGGCGTACAAGGTGAGCGTCTCGCTGCTCGGCTCGCGCCAATTGCCGGTGTCGACCTCGCGCTTCCTTGCGGTAAGGGCACGCTCGGCTTCGCGCCGGCTGGGGCCGATCGTCTCCCACTTCTGCTTACCGCCGACGTAGTAAACGATCGCGTAGTTGCCGCTTGGTCGTTTGACGATGGATCCGCGTGCCAAGCCTTCTCCCCCTTACCTCGTGACCGCGCCGGCACGGAGCCAGTCGAGAGCCGGCTCGCGCTCGAAGAAGAGCATGCCGCCGAGCTTGACGCAGCCCGGGATCTGGCCCCGGCGCGTGCGCTCGTAGAGCCAGCGCTTCCAGGTCTCGG
>DATFQE010000217.1:0-8055 GCA_035264445.1 Gaiellaceae bacterium
CCGCTACCGCGTGCACATGGACGAGATGCGCGAGTCGATCCGCATCGTCGAGCAGTGCCTCGACCGGCTCGAGCACATGGAGGGCGAGCCGTGGATCGTCGACGACCGCAAGATCGTCCTGCCGCCGCGCCACGAGCTGCATACGTCGATGGAGACGCTGATCCACCACTTCAAGCTCGTGACCGAGGGCTTCCGCGTTCCTGAGGGCGAGGTCTACACCACGATCGAGTCGCCGCGCGGCGAACTGGGCTGCTACGTCGCCTCCGACGGCGGCTCGCGGCCGTGGCGGGTCAAGTTCCGCGCCCCGTCGTTCGTCGCGCTCGAGGCGACAGCGACGTGCATGACCGACGCGCTGATCGCCGACATGGTCGCGATCGTCGGGTCGCTCGACGGCGTCATGGGCGAGGTCGACCGGTGAAGCCGGGCCCGTTCCAGAAGCAGGTCGACGAGATCCGCAGCGGGTATCCGGACCCGCGTTCGGCCGTCCTGCCCGCACTGCGGCTCGCGCAGGAGCAGCACGGCGGTTGGCTCCCGCCCGAGGCGTTCCGCCAGGTTGCCGACGCGCTGGACCTCACGCCGGCGTACTGCAAGGCGGTCGCGTCGTTCTACGACATGTTCCACACCGCGCCGGTGGGCAAGCACCTCGTCGAGGTGTGCACGAACGTCTCGTGCGCCCTCGTCGGCGCACAGGGCGTCGTGGAGGCGTTCGAGCGCGAGCTGGGCATCAGCCCGGGCGAGACGACCGAGGACAACGACGTGACGCTGCGGACGGTCGAGTGCTTCGGCGGCTGCGGCTGGGGGACGGTGGTCGCCGTCGACCATCGCTACCGCGAGCCCGTCCGTCCGGAGGACGTGCCCTCGATCGTCGCGGAGGTACGCAATGGCCGCTGAGCCGGAGCGCCTGCTGCTCAAGGGCGCGGACGAACGCGACCTTACGCGCCTCGACGAGTACCGCGCGATCGGCGGGTATGCCTCGCTCGACAAGGCACGGGCGATGGAGCCGAAGGCGGTCGTCGACGAGATCCTCGCCTCGAACCTCCGCGGCCGCGGCGGCGCCTTCTTCCCGATGGGGCGGAAGGCGAGCTTCCTGGCCGAGGGCATCCGCTACCTCGTCGTGAACGCGGACGAGTCGGAGCCGGGCTCGTTCAAGGACCGCGAGATCATGTTCTCGAGCCCGCACAGGCTGATCGAGGGCTGCCTGATCACCGCGCACGCGATCGGCTCCGAGCACGTCTTCATCTACATCCGCGGCGAGTACCTGCGTGAGTTCGAGATCCTGCGGGACGCGCTCGAGCAGGCGCGGACGGAGGGCTTGATGGGCGGCGTCACGATCGTGCTCCACCGCGGGGCCGGCGCGTACATCTGCGGCGAGGAGTCTGCACTCCTGGAGTCGCTCGAGGGCAAGCGGGGCCAGCCGCGCTCCCGCCCGCCGTACCCGGCCGTCTCGGGGCTGTACGCCGCCCCGACCCTGATCAACAACGTGGAGACCGTCTCCACCGTCCCCGTCGTGCTCGAGCTGGGCGCGGCCGAGTACTCCAAGCTGGGCGTGCCGCCGAACTCGACGGGCACCCGCGTCGTCTCGGTGTCGGGCAACGTGGCGAACGGCGGGAACTTCGAGATCCCCCAGGGGATCACGCTGCGGGAGCTGATCTACGACCTCGCCGGCGGCGTCCCCGGCGGCCGCAAGCTGAAGGCGATCATTCCGGGCGGCTCTTCGGTTCCCGTGCTCACGGCCGACCAGGTCGACCTCACGTACGACCACGACTCGTTCACCGAGGCGGGCACGATGATGGGCTCGGCCGGCGTGATCGTGATCGACGACCGGGCCTGCATGGTCCAGCTCGGCCTCCGGGTCGCCCAGTTCTACATGCACGAGTCGTGCGGGAAGTGCACGCCGTGCCGCGAGGGGACGCGTTGGATGGTCCAGCTGCTGCACAAGATCGAGGACGGCGACGCGGAGCAGTCCGAGCTCGACCTGCTGCTCGACGTCTGCGACCGGATCCTCGGCAAGTGCCTCTGCCCGCTCGGCGACGCGGCGGCGATGCCCGTCGCGAGCTACGTCGACAAGTTCCGCGCCGAGTTCCAGGCCCACGTCGACCACGGCGGCTGCCCGTTCGGCGGCGAGTCGTCGCTCGACCGCGTCATGGCGCCCGTCGACCAGCACACGCACCACCCGACGGTCGAGGTTCCTGCTTGAGCACGAACGGCCGGCCGGAGCTCGTCACGCTCACGATCGACGAGCGGAAGGTCCAGGTGCCAAAGGGGACCGGCCTCGTCGAGACTGCCGCCGCCGCCGGCATCGAGATCCCGGTCTTCTGCTACGAGCCGCGCCTCGGTCCCGCGGTCGGCGCGTGCCGGATGTGCCTCGTCGAGGTCGAGGGGATGCCGAAGCTGCAGGCCGGCTGCACGCTGACCGCCCAGGACGACATGGTCGTCCGTACCGCCCGGACGAGCGCCCAGGCGGCCGAGGGTCAGAACGCCACGCTCGAGTTCATCCTCGTCAACCATCCGCTCGACTGCCCCGTCTGCGACAAGGGCGGCGAGTGCCCGCTCCAGGACCTGACCTTCCGCTACGGGCCGGGAAACACACGGATGATGTTTCCGAAGCGCACGTTCGAGAAGCCGATTCCGATCAGCCCGCTGATCGCCCTCGATCGCGAGCGCTGCATCCTCTGCTACCGCTGCACGCGCTTCTCGGAGGGCGTCGCCGAGGACGGGCAGCTCGTGGCCGAGAACCGCGGCGCGCAATCGATCATCACGACGTTCGAGGACGAGCCGTACCGCGCGCCGTTCAGCGGCAACGTGATCGAGCTCTGCCCCGTCGGCGCCTTGACGTCGACGCAGTACCGCTTCGAGGCGCGGCCGTGGGAGATCCAGAACGTGCCGACGGTCTGCGGGCTCTGCCCCGTCGGCTGCAACGTCGACGCGACCACGCGCGAGGGCAAGGTCAAGCGGATCATCTCGCGCAACCACCCCGAAGTGGACGAGGGCTGGCTCTGCGACAAGGGCCGCTCGGCGTTCCCGGCGCTGGGCGCCGAGGACCGCGTCATCGATCCGATGCGCCGCTCCGGTCCGCGCCGCCTCGTCCCGATCGGCTGGGAGGAGGCGCTCGACGAGGCCGAGGCGCTCCTCCGGGGCGCCGAGGGCCGGATCGTCACAGCGCTGTCCGGGTCCGAGAGCGTGGAGATGGCGTTCGCGCTCGCGAAGCTGCTGCGGTTGGGGCTCGGCGCCGACTCGGCCGTGCTTCCCGAGGAGACGAGCCGCGCGCTCGACGCCTTCCGGGCGCCGCTGTCCTCGATCCGCGACGCCGAGCTCGTCGTCGTGATCGGCGACGATCCCGTGGTCGAGCGGGCGCCGATCGTCGATCTGTGGATCCGCGCCGCGCGGCGGGCCGGAGCCGATGTCCAGGTGATCGGACCGCACGGCGACGTCCCCGCCGAGCCGGGCACCGGAGCTGCCGCCTGCAAAGCGCTCGCCACGGAGTCGAGCGAGCTCGGTCAAAGCCTGAGGCGTGCGGAGCGCGCCGTTCTGATCTGGTCCGGCCCCGGCGGCCAGGGCGGGGCGCACATCGCCGAGCTCGCGGGCGAGCTCGGGTTGGCCGAGAAGCCGGGCTCCGGCGCGTTCCACCTCCCGGCTACGCCGAACGGCCGCGGCGTCGCAGACGCGTGGGCGGCCGCGGCCGACACCGAGGGGGGAAATCCCGAGCCGATCGGCCTCCTGATCGTCTCCGGCGACGAGGCTGCGGCCGACCCCAACGTGCGCGCGCTCGCGCAGGACGCGGAGAAGGTGCTCGCGATCGGCATGTTCCGCCGGCCGCTGCGCGGCTGGACCGACCTCGTCCTGCCGGGGACGAGCTACCTCGAGCGCGACGGGACGGCGATCAACCTCGAGGGCCGGCTGCAGCGGCTTCGCCGCGCGGTCATCCCGCCGTGCCCCGACGAGCTCGCGTGGATCGCGCGCCTGTCCGAGCGCTTCGGCGTCGCGCTCTCGCCGTATCCGTCGGCGGTCTTCGCCGAGCTCTCGGCGGTCTGCTACGACGGCCTCGAGTACGGCCGCGTGGGCGACCGTGCCCCGCTTCCGCCTCGCGCGGAGCCGGCCGCCGCCGAGGAGCGCGTCCAGAAGGAGCCGAAGCCCCCGCGACTGACGGGCAAGGGCCTCAAGCTGGTGGCGTACCGGCCGCTCTTCTCCGGGCCGGACGTCGAGCGCGTCCCCGAGCTGCAGTTCCAGCGCCCGGGCGCCGAGGTGGAGGTCTCCGCCGACGACGCCGACCGGCGCGGAATCGTCACCGGCGACCCGGTCTTGGTGACCTCGAACGGAACGTCGCTCAACCTGCGCGCCCGGGTGAACAAGCGCCTGCTGAAGGGCGTCGTTCGGATTCCCACGGATTACGCGGCCGGGCTCGCGAACCGCGTCGAGGTCAGGAAACCGTAGTGGAGCCCTGGTGGATCTCGCTGGCGAAGGCGTTCATCGTCATCAACCTCGTCCTCCTCATGTTCGCCTACCTCACCTGGGTCGAGCGGAAGGTGATCGGGCGGATGCAGCGCCGCTACGGGCCGAACCGCGCCGGCCCGTTCGGGCTGCTCCAACCGATCGCGGACCTCCTGAAGCTGATCCGCAAGGAGAGCTTCATCCCCACGGCGGGAATCGACGTGCTCTACATCGGCGCCCCCGTCCTCTCCGCCTTCACGGCGCTCGCCGCGTTCGCGGTGATCCCGTTCGGCCCCGGCTGGGAGGTGCTCGACTACCACATCGACGGCTACATCGCGAACGTCTCGATCTCGCTGATCCTCCTGTTCGCGCTCGGCTCGGTGGGGATCTACGGCTTCATCGTCGGCGGGTGGGCTTCCGAGTCCAAGTACTCACTGCTCGGCTCGATGCGGACGTGCGCGCAGCTGGTGTCGTACGAGGTCTCGCTCGCCCTCTCGGTGCTCGGCATCGTGCTGATGGCGCAATCGCTGTCGCTCGTCGACATCGTCGCCGGGCAGGACGGCGCCTGGTGGTACGTCGTCCCGCAGGCGGTCGGCTTCATCGTCTTCCTGATCGCCGGGACGGCCGAGACGAACCGCGCCCCGTTCGACCTGCCCGAGGCCGAGACCGAGCTCGTGGCGGGCTACCACACCGAGTACAGCGGCATGCGCTGGGGCCTCTTTCAGATGGCCGAGTACGTGAACCTGATCCTGCTCTCGGCGCTCGCGACGACGCTCTTCCTCGGCGGCTGGCACGGGCCGTGGGACGACTGGTTCGGCCCGCTCTGGTTCCTGCTCAAGGTGGCCGTGATGATCTTCCTGTTCATCTGGCTGCGGACGACGCTTCCGCGCCTGCGCTACGACCAGCTGATGCGCTTCGGCTGGAAGGTCCTGCTCCCCGTGGCGACGGCGAACGCCGTCGTCACGGCGGCTCTGGTGTTGGCCCTGTGAGCCCGCAGCCGTTCGAGAGCCTGAAGGGCTTCGGCGTCACGCTGAAGCAGGTCTTCAAGAAGCCGATCACGCAGCAGTACCCCGAGTACAAGCGGCCCGTCTACCCGCGCTTCCGCGGGCGCCACCGGCTGTGGCGCTTCGAGAACGGGCTCGAGAAGTGCGTCGGCTGCTCGCTCTGCGCGGCCGCCTGCCCCGCCGATTGCATCCGCGTCGTGCCTGCGGAGAACACCGCCGACCAACGGGTCTCCGCCGGCGAGCGCTACGCGCGCATCTACGAGATCAACCTCAGCCGCTGCATCTTCTGCGGCTACTGCGAGCTCGCCTGCCCGTTCGACGCGATCACGCTCGAGCAGGAATTCGAGCTCTCCGAGTACTCGCGCGACGACCTGATCTACACGAAGGACATGCTCCTGGCGGAGCCCGTCAAGCGCGTCCCGGTCGCGGATCCGAACCTCTATGACACGCCGATTCCGGCGTACAAGGCGGACGCCTAGTGGGCGACTTCCTGGTCTGGGTCGTCTGGGTGCTCGCGGCGTTCGCGTGCCTCGGCTCGGGCATCGCCGTCGTGACGTTCTCGAACCCGTTCTACTCCGCGCTCGCGCTGATCGCGAACCTCGCCTCGCTCGCCGTGCTGTACCTGCTGCTGGCCGCGGAGTTCGTCGCGGCCGCGCAGGTGCTCGTCTACGCGGGCGCGGTGATGGTGATGTTCCTGTTCGTCATCGCCTACGTCGGGCAGCGTGCCGACACGGTGTGGACCGGAGGGCCGAGCTGGCAGTTCGTGGGCGGTGTGCTGGCAGGCGGCGCGATCCTCGTCGAGGTGATCATCGCGATCGGGCTCGGCGCCAGCGGACGCCTGCGGGACGAGGCCGACATCGACGCCGCCTTCGGCTCGCCGGCCGAGATCGGGCGGTTGTTCCTGACCGACCACCTGCTCGCGTTCGAGGTCACGTCGATCGTGCTGCTCGTCGCCGCGGTGGGCGGAGTGGTGCTCGGCGGCCAGAGCCGGCGTGCTCCCGAAGAGGAGGCGTCACTGGGCCGATGATGGGTCCCGAGATCCCGCTGTACCTGACCGTGGCGAGCTTTCTCTTCGCCACGGGTGCGCTCGGCGTGCTCCTGCGGCGCAATCCGCTGATCGTCCTGCTCTCGCTCGAGATCATGCTCAACGGCGCGAACCTCGCCTTCATCTCGTTCGCCCGACGGCTCGGAGACGGCGACGGGCAGATCTTCGCGGTCACGGTGATGGCCGTCGCGGCCTCGGAGGTCGTCGTCGGGCTCGGTCTCGTCGTCGCCCTCCACCGCCGGGACCTCGAGCTCGACGTCGACCGGCTCTCGACCCTCAGGGGCTGACGTGGAAGCCGCCGCCTGGGTCTGCCTGATCTCGCCGCTCGCCGGCGCGCTCCTGATCACGCTCGCCGGAGCGCGGATCCCCCGGCGGGTCGCCGGCTTCATCTCGACGCTCTCGGTCGCCGTCTCGTTCGTCGCCTCGGTGATCGCCTTCTTCGCCCTCCACGACCGGCCGACCGACGACAGAATCGTTCTCTCGGAGGCGTGGACCTGGCTCGCGGCCGGCGACTTCCGCGTGCCGCTCGACATCCTGATCGACCCCCTCAGCATCTACATGATGCTGATCGTCTCCGGCGTCGGGGCGCTGATCGTCGCCTACTCGATCGGCTACATGGACGGCGACGCCGAGGAGCGGCGCTACTTCGCCTACATGTCGCTGTTCGTCTTCTCGATGCTGCTGCTCGTCCAGTCCGCGAACTTCGTCGTGCTGCTCGTCGGCTGGGGCCTCGTCGGGCTCTCGTCATACCTGCTGATCGGCTACCACCACGAGCGCCCGAGCGCGGTCGCGGCGGCGAAGAAGGCGTTCATCATGAACGCGCTCGGCGACGCGACGATGGCGCTCGCGATCTTCCTGCTGTTCTGGAACGGCGCTCCGCTCGGGCTCTCCGAGTTCGAGTATGCGGACGGCACCTCGCAGACCGTCATGACCCTCGTCGCGCTCGGGATGCTCGGCGGCGCGGTCGCGAAGTCCGCGCAGATCCCCCTGCATACGTGGCTCCCGGACGCGATGGAGGGCCCGACTCCGGTGAGCGCGCTGATCCACGCGGCGACGATGGTGACCGCGGGCGTGTACATGCTCGTCCGTCTGCACCCGATCTTCGAGGCGGCGCCCGAGGTGCAGGACCTCGCGGCAGGCATCGGCGCCGTGACGCTGCTCGTCGCCGGTCTGATCGCACTCGTGCAAACGGACATCAAGCGGGTGATCGCCTACTCGACGATGTCGCAGATCGGCTACATGTTCCTCGGCGCCGGACTGGGCGCGTACGTCGGCGGGATGTTCCACCTGCTGACGCACGCGTTCTTCAAGGCGCTGCTCTTCCTCGCCGCCGGGATCGTCATCCATGCGCTCGCCGGTGAGCAGGACATGCGCAACATGGGCGGCCTGCGCCGCTTCCTGCCGCGGACGCGGCTCACGTTCCTCGTCGGCTCGCTTGCCCTGGCCGGGATCCCGCCGCTCTCGGGCTTCTGGTCGAAGGACTCGATCCTCGGCTCGGCGCTGGCCGAGGGCTGGTACGGGCGGACGCTGCTCGTCGCCGGGCTCGCGGGCGTGTTCCTGACCGGGCTCTACACGTTC
>DATFQE010000218.1:0-2074 GCA_035264445.1 Gaiellaceae bacterium
GCCTGCCGGATCCCGGCTCTGGCAGAGCGCGCTGCCACGCTCGAGATGCCTGCCGTCGGGCTCACCGACCACGGCTCGCTGGCGGGCGCGGTCGAGCTCTACCGCGAGACCAAGAAGCACGGCGTCAAGCCGCTGGTCGGCTGCGAGGTGTACGTCTGCGACGACCGGCACGCGCAGACGAAGGGTTACGCGCACCTGACGCTGCTCGCGGAGTCGAACGAGGGCTACGGCAATCTGATCAAGCTCGCCTCGGCGGGCTACCTCGAGGGCTACTACTACAAGCCGCGGGTCGACTGGCAGCTGCTCGAGAGCCACGCGAAGGGCCTTGTTGCGCTGTCGGGCTGCCTCAGCGGCCGCGTCTGCAAGGCGCTGGAAGAGAACCGCACGAAGGACGCGCAGGCCGACCTCGACCGGCTCGCCCAGGTCTTCGGCCGCGACAGCGTCTACGTCGAGATCCAGAACGCGGGGCTCGCCGAGCAGGCGCGCATCAACCCGTTCCTCGCGGAGCTCGCGCGCGAGTCGAAGCTGCCGCTCGTCGCCACCGGCGACGTGCACTACCTCCGACACGAGGACGCGCGCGCACACGAGGCGCTGCTCTGCGTCCAGTCGGGCGACTCGCTCAAGAACCCGAACCGGTGGAAGTTCGACACCGACCAGTTCTACTTCAAGAGCCCGGCCGAGATGGCGGGCGACTTCGCGGACTATCCAGACGCGCTGGCGCGGACGCTCGAAGTCGCGGAGCGGCTGAACGTCGACATCGAGCTCGGCGTCCTGCGACTGCCGAAGTTCCCGACGCCCGACGGCCGCGACGCCTTCGACTACCTCGTCGAGCTGTGCGAGAAGGGCCTCGAGAAGCGCTACGGCAAGGCGACGCCCGAGCTCACCGAGAGGCTCCAGTTCGAGCTCAAGACGATCCGCGAGATGGGCTTCGCCGACTACTTCCTGATCGTCTGGGACTTCATCGCGTTCGCGAAGCGGAACGGGATCAGCGTGGGTCCGGGGCGCGGCAGCGCGGCCGGGTCGCTCGCCGCCTACTGCCTCGAGATCACCGACGTCGACCCGATCCACTACGGGCTGCTGTTCGAGCGCTTCCTCAACCCGGGCCGCAAGTCCATGCCCGACATGGACATCGACTTCGCGGTCGCCGGCCGCGACCGCGTCATCAACTACGTCGCCGAGAAGTACGGCCGCGACCGGGTCGCCCAGATCATCACCTTCTCGACGATGATGGCCCGCGCCGCCGTCCGCGACGCCGGCCGCGTGCTCGAGATCCCGTACGGCACCGTCGACAAGGTCGCGAAGCTGATCCCGGAGGGGCCAAAGGTCTACCTCGACGACTGCCTGAAGCCAAGCGGCGAGCTCCGCAAGGCGTACGACTCCGACCCGGTCGTGAAGGAGATCGTCGACCTCGCGAAGCCGCTCGAGGGGCTCGTCCGCGCCGACTCCATCCACGCCGCGGCCGTGGTCATCGGCGACCGTCCGCTGACCGAGTACGTCCCGCTCCAGCAGAAGGGCGCCGACCAGGAGGTCGTGACGCAGTTCCCGATGGGCGACGTCGAGGCGCTCGGCCTGCTGAAGATGGACTTTCTCGGCCTCCGCAACCTCGACGTCATCGACAAGGCGGTCGCGCTCGTCGACGGCCTCGACATCGAGAAGGTCCCGCTCGACGACCGGAAGACGTACGAGATGCTCGCGCGCGGGGAGTCGGCGGGCGTCTTCCAGTTCGAGTCCTCGGGGATGCGCGAGGCGCTCCGTCAGGTGAAGCCGACGGAGTTCGAGGACCTGATCGCGCTGGTGGCGCTCTACCGGCCGGGACCGATGCAGTACATCCCGGTCTACGCGAAGCGGAAGCACGGGCAAGAGGCGGTTACGTTCATCGACGAGCGCCTCGAACCGATCACCAGCCCGACACACGGGATCAGCATCTTCCAGGAGCAAAGTATGGAAATCGCGAAGCAGGTCGCCGGCTTTACACCCACCGAGGCCGACGATCTGCGCAAGGCGATCAGCAAGAAGATCCACGCGCTGATGGCGTCGCTGAAGGAGAAGTTCCTGGAGGGCTGCGCGGCGAACG
>DATFQE010000219.1:0-8659 GCA_035264445.1 Gaiellaceae bacterium
CGATTTCGGTGTCCGCGAGCGGAGCGACGAGCACGCGCTGATCTGCATGGGCGACCAGGTTCTGGCCCTGTTCAAGAGCGGCGGCGGCGGCCCGGATGGCCGCCGTCACGTCGGCATCGTCGTCACCGACCGGCACGCTGTGGCCCGGGCCCTGGGTGTCGAGTGCGGCGACCGGCTCGACGTCCTGGATCCCTGGGGCAACCACGTCCAGGTAGTCGACTACGCAGAGTGCCGCTTTCGCAAGGCGCCGGAGGTGCACGAGGCCCTCGCCCTCGACGGCCTGAGGAAGTCGCCCGCCGCGCTGCAAGAGCTCGAGGACGCGGGCCTCGCGCCTGTGCACGGTTCGTGACGCTTCCTTGACGGTGCCTGGCACCGATCGAGCGCGCGCAGCACCTACGCTCGGCGAATGGGCCGGCAACCGCGTCTCCTCGTTCCCGGCGGCGTCTATCACGTCGGCTGCCGCGCCGTCCGGCAGCTCGAGCTCTTCGTCACCGATCGCGACCGAGCGCTCATGCTTGCGCTTCTCCGGCTCGCGCTGGCTCGCTTTCGCTGGCGATGTCACTCGTTCTGCCTGCTGACGAGCCACGTGCACTGGCTTCTCGAGACCGAAGATCCAAACCTCTCGTCCGGAATGCACTGGCTCAACACGACGTATGCGCGAATCTTCAACCGGCGCCACGGCTTCTCCGGCCATGTCTTCGACCGGCGGTTCTGGTCCGCCCTCGTGGACGGCGAGGTGCAGTTTGCTACGACTGCGCGGTACATCGACCTGAACCCGGTTCGCGCGGGCGCGTGCGTCGACCCGGCAGACTACGAGTGGAGCAGTTTCCGCTTCACGACCGGCATGGCGCGGAGCTCGATCCTGACGACGTCGACGCTCGTCTCCCTGTTTGGAGCGGATCCCAGCCGCGCGGCGACCGAGTATGCGCGGTTCGTCCGGGACGAGCTCGAAACGGGCATGCCGCCAGTGGATCACCTGTAACGCTCCTGTTTCGATGCCTGGCACCGGCAAAGCCGCGCCGAGCGGCGCCGCGAGCTGGAAGTCACGTCGGCAAGGACCACGTCCGCCGGGCGCGGCTATCGTCGCGGGCGTGAGCGACTACGTCTTCACGATGATCCGCGCCTCGAAGTTCTACGGGCCCGAGCGCAAGGTGCTCGACGACATCACGCTCGCGTTCCTGCCGGGCGCGAAGATCGGGGTTCTCGGACCGAACGGTGCTGGAAAATCGACGCTGCTGCGGATCATGGCCGGCGTGGAAGAGACGTCCAGCGGCAGCGCCGAGCTCAGGCCGGGAGCAACGGTGGGCCTCCTGCCGCAAGAGCCCGACCTCGACCGCGACAAGGACGTTCGGGGCAACGTCGAGGACGGCGTGCGCGAGAAGCGCGACCTGCTCGACCGGTTCAACGAGATCTCTGCGAAGTTCGGCGAGCCCGACGCCGACTACGACGCGCTCCTGGCGGAGCAGGCGGATGTCCAGGAGCTGATCGACCGCTACGACGCGTGGAATCTCGACGCCGCACTCGACCGCGCGATGGACGCGCTCCGCCTCCCCGACGGCGACCGCGACGTCACGACGCTTTCGGGAGGCGAGCGCCGGCGCGTCGCGCTCGCCCGCCTGCTCCTGTCCTCCCCGGACCTGCTCCTCCTCGACGAGCCGACGAACCACCTCGACGCCGAATCGGTCGCGTGGCTCGAGCGCTTCCTCGCGGACTACGCGGGCACCGTCGTCGCGGTCACGCACGACCGCTACTTCCTCGACAACGTCGCGGGCTGGATCCTCGAGCTCGACCGCGGACGCGGGATTCCGTACAGAGGCAACTACTCCGGCTGGCTCGAGCAGAAGCAGGCCCGGCTGGCGCAGGAGGAGAAGCAGGAATCGGCCCACCGCCGCGCCCTCGGCCGCGAGCTCGAGTGGGTGCGCTCGTCGCCGACGGCGCGTCATGCCAAGTCGAAGGCCCGCCTCGGGGCCTACGAGCGTCTGCTCGCCGAGGAGCGAAACGTCAAGCTCGACCGCGTCGAGATCCACATCCCGGCCGGCCCGAGGCTCGGCGACGTGGTCGTCGAGGCCGACGGCGTGACGAAGGGCTACGGCGACCGCCTGCTGGTCGAGGACATGACCTTCTCGCTCCCGCCGGGCGGGATCGTCGGCGTGATCGGCCCCAACGGCGCGGGCAAGACGACGCTGTTCCGCATGATCGCCGGCAAGGAGGAGGCCGATGACGGCGAGCTCCGGATCGGCGAGACCGTCGAACTCGCCTACGTCGACCAGGCCCGCGCCGACCTGACCCCGGAGAACAGCGTCTGGAAGGAGATCTCGGGCGGCCAGGACACGATCGAGCTCGGCAACCGCGACGTCAACTCACGCCAGTACGTGTCGTGGTTCAACTTCAAGGGCGGCGACCAGCAGAAGCGGGTCGGCGACCTCTCCGGCGGAGAGCGGAACCGCGTCCACCTGGCGAAGCTGCTTCGCTCGGGCGGCAATCTGCTGCTACTGGACGAGCCGACGAACGACCTCGACGTCGACACCCTCCGCGCGCTCGAGGATGCGCTGACGGACTTCGCCGGCTGTGCGGCCGTCATCTCGCACGATCGCTGGTTCCTCGACCGGGTGGCGACCCACATCCTCGCCTTCGAAGGCGACTCCCAGGTGACCTGGTTCGAGGGCAGCTTCGAGGAGTACGCGGGCTGGGTTCGCGAGACGCGCGGCGTCGACGCGCTCGAGCCCCACCGGATCACGTACAAGCCGCTCGTACGCCCCGGCGCTTGAACGGCGGGCGCGAACCGGCGAGACTAGGCCGGTGAAAGGCGCCGACAAGCAGAAGAAGCTGCAGAAGAAAGCGCCGCAGAAGACGCTCAAGGAAAAGCGCAGCGAGAAGAAGCTGAAGAAGAAGTCGACCGGCCTCTAGGCCGCTTTGATCTCGAGAATCTTGTACTTGAGCCGGGCGCCGCGCGGTGTCGTGACGTCGACGGTCTCGCCCTTCTTGTGGCCGAGGATCGCCTTTCCGACCGGCGACTCGTTCGAGAGCTTGTACTCGGAGGGGTTGGCCTCCGCCGATCCCACGATGTGGTACTCGACGGTCTGCTTCGCATCGACATCGCGCAGCCGCACGGTCGAGCCGACGGAGACGACGTCTGACGAGATCTCCTTCTTCTCGATCACACGGGCGTTGCGCAACTGCTCCTCGAGCCGGGCGATCCGGTGCTCGAGCAGCATCTGGTCGTTCTTCGCGTCGTCGTACTCGGCGTTCTCGGCGATATCGCCGAACTGGCGGGCGACGCGAATGCGCTCGGCGACCTCCCGACGCCTCTCGGTCGAGAGAAGCTCGATCTCCGCCTTCAGCTTCTTGTAACCCTCGGGAGTGAGGATCACTTCCTTCACTGCAGCCTCCTAGAAAAAGAGCGAGGCGCCTTTTGCCCCGCCGTCAGGAGGCGGCATGGTAGCTGTCACCTCCAAGTGCGTCAAGGCGGGGAAAATCCCTGCTAGCGCGGCTATCATGGCCGTCCGTGGACGTCGATCTCCGCTCCTCCTGGCGGATCGGGACGGTGGAGATTCCGACCCGCCTCGTGCTCGCTCCGATGGCCGGCGTCAGCGTGCAGGCGTTCCGCCGCCAGGGCCGCCGGTTCGGCGCCGGGCTCGTGTGCTCGGAAATGGTCAGCTGCGCGGGGCTGCACCACAAGAACGAGCGCACGCTCGGCTACCTCCGCATCGCCGGCGACGAGCACCCCCTGGCCGTCCAGATCTTCGGCTCCGACGCGCCTGTCATGGCGGAGGCTGCGCGGATGGTCGCCGACGCAGGCGCGGACATCGTCGACATCAACTTCGGCTGCCCGGTCCGGAAGGTGACCAAGACGGGCGCGGGCGCCACGCTGCTCGAAGACACCGCGCGCGCAACGGGGATCGTTTCCGCGGTTGCGAACGCCGTCGACCTACCGGTGTCGGTCAAGATGCGCCGCGGCCTCGAGAACGGCGCACGGACCTGCCTCGAGCTGGGGCCCCGGCTCGTGGACGCCGGCGCCGCCTCGCTCACGCTCCACCCGCGCTCGGCGAGGCAGATGTACACCGGCGAGGCCGACCACACGCTCACGGCCGAGCTGGTGGAGCGCGTCGACGTTCCCGTCATCGCCTCGGGCGACATCACGTCGAGGGCGCGTGCCCAGACGGTGCTCGCGACGACCGGCGCCGCGGCCGTGATGATCGGACGAGCGGCACAGGGAAACCCGTGGGCACTGAGCGCAATCGTTGACGAGGACGCACGCGAGCCGACGCGCGAGGAGGTCGCCGCCGAGCTGATCCTCTTCGTCCGCGAGGCCGTGCGCGAGCTCGGCGAGCAGCGCGCCGTCGGCTTCCTGAAGAAGTTCTACAGCTGGTATCTGGGCCGCGGCCGGTTCCCCCGGCCGTTCAAGCAGGAGCTCGTCCTGCTCCAGACGACCGAGGAGGTCGAGCGGCGGCTGCTCGCGGCTGCGCCGGGCGCGCGCGACGTCCTCGAGCGGCTCGAGGACGAGCTGCCGAGCGGCGACGAGGTACTCCTCAACCTGCCGATCTCGATCTACGGCGGCGGGTAGGTGGAGCGGCCGCCGAAGCGACCGCTCCACCTCGAGAAACCGCTACGTGATGCGCCGGCTCGCGGGCGTCTGCAGGTCCGTCTGCACGCCGTCGCCGCGGCCGAGGTCGCGTCTCACCTGCTCCCTGCCCTCGCGGCCCGCCTGGTAGGCGTTCTCGACCATCCGGGCCGCGACGTCGCGGCCGCCGAGGCCGAATGCGAGCGCCATGCCCAGCGCGATCGCTCCGATCAGCCCGGCGTAGGTGATCAGAACGATCTGCTCGGCGATCCCGAGCTCGGTCAGGATCATGAACGTCGCAATCGCCATGATCAGGATCGGCGCCGCCGTGGTCACGAACTTCCCGGTTGGCGTCTCGCCCATCGTCCTGTTTGCGAGCGCCACGACCGCCGTCGAAACGGCACCCGCGACCAGGAAGATCAGGACGGCCGCGATCACGTGAGGCAGGTATCCGTAGACCGCCGCCACGAAATCGGTCAGCGCATTGATCCCGAGGACCGAGACGGCGAGCGAGATCGCGCCCAGGAACACCGCCCAGAACGCGAGCTTCCCGACGAGCCGCGACGGGCTCGTCGTCACGCGCCGCACCCAGTCTCCGCCCTGGCCTGCGTGGAGCGTGCGGTCGAGGCCGGCGCGGCCGAGCACGCGGGCGACGACGTTGCCGATGATCTTCGCCACGAAGTAGCCGACGATCACGATCACGACCGCGGCGATGAACTCCGGGATGAAGGCGAAGACCTCGTTCACCCCTCGTTGCAAGCTACTGCTGATGTCGACGTCCGCAAGGACCATCGATGGAACCCCCTCCTCTTTGACTAACGCTTGGCGTGGGGGCTAAGGGTTCCGCTGCCAGACGGCCGATAAACCCACGAGGGTCAGGAACGGATCGACGCGCTCGATCGTGCGCGAGTGCGGCGCGATCAGCTCGGCCAGACCGCCCGTCGCGATCGTCTGCGCATCGACGCCGAGCTCCTGGCGGATGCGGGTAACGATTCCGTCCACCTGGCCGGCGAACCCGTACACCAGGCCGGACTGGAGACTCGCCGCAGTCGTCTTGCCGATCACGGTGGGCGGCGCGACGAAGTCCACCGTGAAGAGGCGCGCCGCGCGGGCGTAGAGCGCGTCCATCGAGATCTCGATCCCGGGCGCGACCACGCCGCCTGCGAACTCGCCGTCCGCCGAGACGACGTCGAAGTTCGTCGACGTGCCGAAGTCGACCACGATCGCGGGCGCCCCGTAGCGCTCCACGGCGCCGACGGCGTTCGCGATGCGGTCGGGGCCGACCTCCCGCGGGTCGTCGTAGCGGATGGGGATCCCGGTGCGCACCCCCGGACCGACCGCGAGCAGCGGCGTCCTGAGCCATCGCTCGGCGACCACCTCGTAGGCGCGCGAAAGCGGCGGAACGGACGAGCAGAGGCAGATCCCCTCGACATCGTCGGGGTCGACGAGGCCGGTGATCAGGACGCCGAGCTCGTCACCGGTGCGTTCGCGGTCGGTCGCAAGCCGCCAGTGCTCTCCGAGCTCGGAGCCCTCGAAGAGCCCGAGGACCGTCTGCGTGTTGCCGACGTCGATCGCGAGCAGCACGCCGGTGCGGCCGGCGTCAGTCCGTGCCGGACTCGAACGGAGGCGGTTCTCCGATCCGCTCGGCCAAGGCCTCGGGCGTCAGCCGCGGCTCCTCGCCCTCGGCGCGGAGCTCCTCGACCGTCACGTCGCTCGAGGTGTAGACCTCGGCGCGCGGAATCATCCGCGTGGGGCGGTTCTTGTCCCAGACCCAGACGTCCTCCATCTTCACGTGGAAGAACGGGTAGCTCGGCTGTGGGACGTACTGGAGGTCGAGCTTGTTGCAGAGATAGGTCGCGTCCTGCGTGAGCACGCAATAGCGAAAGAGGCCGAAGACGGCCGTGTATTCCTTCTTCAGCCGGAGCTCGAGCTCTGCCTCGAACTCGTCCAGCTCGTCGAGATGCGACATCACGACGATTGTAGCCCTCGAAGGAGGTTCTCCACGCGGCCGCGCCCCGGGATCTCGAGGTCCGGGTCGAGCTCGGCCAGCGGCTCCAGTGCGAACGCCCGCTCGGCCAGTCGCGGGTGCGGGACGGTGAGGCCCGGCTCGGAGACCTCACGGTCTCCGTAGACCAACAGGTCGAGGTCGATCGTCCGGGGCCCGAAGCGGGGACCGGCTCGCGTCCGCCCCAGCTCGCGCTCGACGGCGAGGAGCTCGTGCAGGAGCGCCCGGGGGTCGAGCTCGGTCTCGACGGCGGCCGCGCCGTTCAGGAATCGAGGCTGGTCTGCGTAGCCGACAGGGTCGGTCTCCCGCAGCGTTGAGACCTCGAGGACCTCGACTCCCGGGCGGCGGGCGAGCAGCTCCAGCGCCCGCGCGATCGTCTCGTCGCGGTTCGCGAGGTTGGCGCCGATGCCGATGTAGGCTCGCATCGCTGCTATTTTGGCCGCGGCTTGCGCATCGGGGTCCTGATCGCCCTCGCTCTCATGGGCCCCGCCTCAGCGGCCGGCGCCTCGCTCCCGCATTCCGTGCGACGCGCCGACGAGGCGTTCCAGAGCCTTCGCGGCCATCCCTTCTCGCTCGTCACCGTCAGCGCGGACGGCAAGGCCGAAGTCGCGCTCGACCTGGCGGGCGGCCGGCAGATCTCGCGCCGTTTCGGCGTCTGGCGACTGCGGACGCGGGCCGCGGCCCGCGTCCTCCCCGCCCTGCGACGCGCCGGCCTCGTGCGGGCGGCGGAGCCGGAACGGCCCGTCCGCTCGTTCAGCCACATCGTTTCCGGCGATCCGCTCGTGCCGACGGAGTGGTGGATCCCGATCATCGGCGCGGACCGCGTCGAGCCGCCCGGCCCTGGGAAGCCCGTGACGATCGTCGATTCGGGCGTCGACCTGACGCATCCCGAATTCGCCGGTCGGGTCGGAACCGAGCCGCTGAACGGCCAGGTTCTCAGCGTGGGCGACGGCTACCCGCACGGGACGGCGGTCGGCTCGGTCGTCGGAGCGCCGGTCAACGCGGCCGGGCTCGTTGGCGTGTACCCGCAAGCCGTTCTCCGCACGTGGGATGCCGACGCGCAGGGCGAGCTGACGACGGCCGGCGTCATCGCAGGGATCGACGCAGCCGTCCGCAAAGGGCCCGGCGTGATCAACCTCAGCCTCGGCGTGGCACGGAGCGAGGTGCTGGAGAGCGTGGTCAACGCCGCGTTCGGTACCGGCTCGCTGATCGTCGCCGCCGTCGGCAACGACAGGGGCCGCGGCAGCCGGCCGAGCGTTCCCGCCGTCCTCCCCCACGTCCTTTCGATCGCCGGCACCGACCAGACCGGTCACGTCACGAGCTTCTCGAGCATCTCCCCCGCGACCGACCTGGCCGCCCCCGCAAAGGACATCCCGGTCGCCGTCCCGGTGGGCTACGACCCCACCGGATACGCGCTCTTCGACGGTACGAGCTTCTCGTCGCCACTCGTCGCCGGAGCCGCCGCCTGGGTCTGGACGGTGCGTCCGTCGCTCGACAACACGCAGCTGTTCGAGCTGATGCGCTCCTCCGCGCGGGACATCGCGCCGACCGGCCGCGACGACGACACGGGTTTCGGGCTGCTCGACATCCCGGCTGCGCTCACAGCCCCGGTGCCCGCGCCCGATCCGCAGGAGCCGAATGACGACATCGACCACGTACGAGCCGGCGGCCTCTTCCGGCAGGCGACCGCGGGGCTGACGCGTCCCGGCCGCGGCCGCGCCACGGTGACCGCGCGGCTCGACGACACCGAGGATCCCGAGGACGTCTACCGGATCTGGGTCCCGGGCCGCCGCCGCATCGTCGCCACGCTTCGCGCGAACGGCGACGTCCAGCTCGCCGCGTGGGGCCCCAAGACGAGGACCGTCTTCGAGCGCGGGGCGGCGTTCAAGCGCGACCTGGTCGCGAGCAGCTTGCGGCGCGGCACCGCGAGGGAGGTCGTGCGCGTGGAGAACAAGGACCGGCGCGGCGCCTACCTCTACCTGGACGCGTTCCTCGCACGCAACGCCAGGCACGCAACCTACAAACTCAAAGTCGCAACCATCCGTTAACACACCGCTCGGTAGGGTCGCCGCGGGCGAGCGTGAAACGGGTGC
>DATFQE010000220.1:0-9209 GCA_035264445.1 Gaiellaceae bacterium
GCGGTCGGTGAACACGAAAGTGGCTCCGGACTAGTCGGTGATCGCGACGGTGCGGCGATCGCCGCTCGTGCGGAACTCGACGCGCCCGTCGCGCGTGGCGAAGATCGTGTCGTCGCGGCCGATCTTCGCGCCCGGGCCCGGCCGGAAGCGCGTGCCGCGCTGGCGCACGATGATCATCCCGGCCTTGACGTCCTGGCCGTCGAACATCTTGACGCCGAGCATCTTCGGATTCGAGTCGCGCCCGTTGCGCGAAGAGCCAAGACCCTTTTTATGCGCCATCGTTCTCCTCCGTCTTCTTGGCCGCGGCCGGCTTCGCCTTGGGCTTCGCCGGCTTCTTTGCAGCCGCCTTCGGCTTGTCCTCAGCGGCGGCTTCGCCCTTCTTCGCCGCGGCGCGCTTCTTCGCTCCGATCGACTCGACCTGAATCTGCGTCAGCTTGCTCCGGTGGCCCGTGTGGCGGCGGTAACCGGTGCGGCGGCGGTACTTCCCCACCACGATCTTGTTGCCGAGCACGTGGCCGACGACGCGCACGGTCACCGAGCCGTCCTTCGGCGACAGATCGGGGTCGCCGTCACCGCCGAGCATGAGGACGCGCGGCTCGAAGGTCTTGCCCTCGGCCACGCCGAGGCGCTCGACCAGGAGCTTCTCGCCCTCCTGGACGCGGTGCTGCTTCCCTCCGACTGAGATGATCGCGTAGCTCATAAGGCGTGCAAATACGGGCCGCCACGGCCCGCGAAGGCGGAAGTGTAGCGGAGGCCTATTCCGCCTGGGCCTCGGGCGGCGATTCGGAGCTGGTCGCCGTGGAGGCCGGCTTCCGGCGGCGGTTGCGGCCGCCACGCGAGCCGCGACGCGTCTTCTTGCGCGGCTTCGGCTGCTCGTCCGAAGACGAGCCGTCTTCCGCGACGGCGTCCTCGGTCTGGCCGAGATCGGGCTCGGGCACGTGGATCGTCGCCACGGGCGCGGCCGTCTCGGCCGCCGGCTCCGGCTGCTGCTCGCCGGCCGCGGCGTCCCCGTTCGCAGACGCGGCGGCCGCCGGCTTCTTCTTGCGGCCACGACCGCCCCGGGACCCGCGGCGCGTCTTCTTCTTCGGCTTCGGGGCCTCTTCGGTGTCCTGCGTAGCGTCTGGCTCTTCGGAAACCGCCTCCGGCTCCTCCGAGACCGCTTCTACCTCCTCCTCCTCGGCAGCCGGCTCTTCCTTCGCCGGCGCCTCCGGCTGGGCAGCCTTCTTCCGCCGCGGCGCGCGCGTCGGCTTCTCGGCCTCCGCCTCGGCCGTGATCGGAGTGTCCGCAATCGCGGGCGGCGCCGGCCGCACGAGGGTCGCGTATGCCGTCCCGTCCAGCACGCGGTTCACGCGCGCCTTGACCTTCTTGCCGACGAGCTTCGCCGCGTCGGCGACCTCGACCGAGTAGCCGTCGAGCTTGCCGATCCCGGCCCCGGCGTCGTGGAGACCGACCTCGACGAGCTCGAGCTGGAGCTCGGCTTCCTCCGCGACCGGTGCCTTCGGCGCGAGCTCCTCGACCGGCCCCTGTGCGAGAACGACCATGTGGTCGAGGTGGACGTCCTCGCGCGTCTCGACGAAGAAGCGGCGCTTCGTCCGCTCCTCCAGGTCGACGAGCCGGTGCGCGCCCGCCCCGACGAGGATCGCGGCGACGCGAGAGTTGACCTCGACGCGGAACGCTTTGGCCTTCGACCCTGCCGCGATCGCGCGGAGCTTCCGCTCGACGTCGATCGCGGCGGTCGTGTCCGAGAGGATGACACCGTCGCCGCCGCAGGTCGTGCACTTGCGGGTCATGATCTCGCGCGGGCCGTCGGTGACGTTCTGACGGGTCATCTCGACGAGGCCGAGCGGCGAGATCTCGACGACGTAGGTCTTCGTGCGGTCGCGCTCGAGCTCGGTCTTGAGCGCCTCCTCGACGGTCGCACGGTTCTTCGGGCTGCCCATGTCGATGAAGTCGATGACGATGATCCCGCCGATGTCGCGCAGCCGGAGCTGACGCACGACCTCTTTGACCGCCTCGAGGTTGTTCTTCGTGATTGTGTCCTCGAGCCGTGCGCCCGAGCTCTTCGATCGCGAGCCCACGAAGCGGCCCGTGTTGACGTCGATGACGGTGAACGCCTCGGCGTAGTCGAAGATCAGGTAGCCGCCGGAGGGCAGGTCGACGCGGCGCGACAGCGTCGAGCGGATGTCCTCCTCGACCCCGGACGCCTCGAAGAGCGAGGTCTTGTCTCGGTGCCGGACGACGCGCTCGACCATGTGCGGCGAGGTCTTCTTGAGATAGCCGACGATGCGCTTGTGCGTGCGCTCGTGATCGACGACCGCGCGCTCGAAGTCGTCCGTGAAGAGGTCGCGGACGACGCGCAACGGCAGCTCCGCCTCCTGGTAGACGAGCGCCGGCGCCTTCGCCTGGCCGGCGCGGGCCTGGATCGACTTCCAGAGGCGCTGCAGGAAGACGAGGTCGCGCTCGACGTCCTCGGCGGACGCGCCCTCCGCCGCGGTCCGAACGATGACGCCGCCCGTGCTGGGCGTGATCTCCTTGAGGATGTCGCGCAGGCGCACGCGCTCGTCGTCCTCCAGCCGGCGTGAGACGCCGATGCCCTCGCCGTTCGGGACGAACACGACGAAGCGGCCGGGCAGGGAGATGTCGGTCGTCAGGCGCGCGCCCTTCGTCTTCATCGGATCCTTGACTGCCTGGACGAGGACTTCCTGGCCGCGGGTCAGGAGGTCCTGGATGCGCCGGTCCTGACGCTTGCCCTCGAGCTCGGGCCCGACGATCTCGTCGACGTAGAGGAAGCCGTTCTTCTCCAGTCCGATCTCGACGAACGCGGCCTCCATGCCGGGCAGGACGTTGTCGACGCTGCCCTTGTAGATGTTGCCCGCGATCGAGCGCTTCTCGGGCCGCTCGAGGTAGGCCTCGGCGACGCGGTCGTCCTCCAGGACGGCCACGCGCTGCTCGCCGACGTCGACGGAGATCAGCAGCTCGCGCTTGGCTGCGGGAAGCGGTGGCCGCTTGGCCGGAGCTCGCCTCCGGCTCGACGAGCGACGCTGCTGCTTGCGCTCGCGCTCGGGCTTGGCCGGGCGTTCCTCGATCTGCGTCGCCGCGGCCTCGGCGGGGCGCTTGGAACGGCCGCGGCCGCCGCGGTTTCCTCGGCGACGGCGCTGTCTGGACGGTTGCTCTCCGCCCTCGCGGGCGGATGGTGTGGTTACGGGTTCAGTCGGTGCGGGAGCGGCAGCCTCGCTGGGCGCCGGTTGGTCGTCGCGCCGGGATCGGCGCCGGAACAAACGGAGCAAAAGAATCCTCTCTCTGCGGTGTCGCGCGCGCGTGCAGCGGCCGAAACGGAGTCAACCGGCGGCGAGAGCACGTGCTGCGCTGGATGTGTGTTGCCGAAAGTCGTAAACATGACCTCCGTCCAAGGCTAGCAAGCGCCCCGGCCAATCGGGTCTACGCCGCCGCGGGCCGAAGCTTGGTACGCCGCGTCCTGATCACGCGCAAGCGCTGGCTCAGCCTCGCCCACGCCCACGGCTCGATCTGTCCGTAGCGCACCTCCGCCTGGCCGCGCGTCGCCGCCAGGTATTCGAACCAGGCGTCGGCTTCCTCGATGAGCAGAAGCTCGTACGCCTCGCGCCTCACACTCGCCACCGCTGCCACCTCCGGGTCGGGATGGCCAAACCGTAGGACCTGGACCGGACGGACTAGCGGCGGCGCACCGCGATTGCCTGCAGGACGCCGATCGCAGCCAGGTTGGCGACCATTGCCGAGCCGCCGAAACTGACGAAGGGAAGCGGGATTCCGGTCACCGGCGCGAGCCCGATCGTCATCCCGATGTTGACGAAGATCTGGAACAGGAGCACGATGGCGATCGCCCCGGCGGCCGTGGCGGCGAAGGCGTCCCGGGCGACGGCGACGATCTTGATCGCCCGCCAGATCACGAGCAGGTAGAGCAACAGCAGGATCGACGCGCCGACGAAGCCGCGCTGCTCGGCGAGCGAGGCGAAGATGAAGTCCGTCGCGTGCTCGGGCAGGTAGTCGAGGTTCGTCTGGGTCGCGTGCGCGACACCCCTGCCCTGAAGGCCCCCGGCGCCGACCGCCGTGATCGACTGGTCGACGTTGTAGCCGGCGCCGCCCGGGTCGTTCTCCGGGTTCGCGAACGCCGTCAGGCGCGCGGTCTGGTACGGCTTGAGGATCTGAATGCCGGCCGCCGGGCCGAGCCAGAGCACGAACGTGATCACGAAGGCTCCGATCGCGGCCAGCACTGCGAGGTGCGTCCAGCGCGCGCCCGCGAAGAACAGGACCGCAGCGAGCGCCGCCCCGTACACGAGCGCGGTCCCGATGTCGGGCTGCAGGAAGACGAGCGCCGTCGGAATCGCGGCGAAGCCGACCGCCGCGGCCACCGTGCGCGTCTCGGCGACCCGCTTGCCCCGGTCAGCCAGGAACGCGGCCAGGAACAGGACGAGCAGGAGCTTGGAGAACTCCGACGGCTGGAAGCGGTAGAAGCCGAGGTCGAGCCAGCGCTGGGAGCCGCGCACCTCGGTCCCGAGCACGATCACCACCAGCAGCAGGAAGATCATCAGGCCGAAGACGACCCGCTTGTGCCGCCGGTAGACGGCAGGATCGATCGCCGTCGCCGCCACGAGCGCGACGCACCCGAGCGCGACGGAGAAGCCCTGACGCGTGACGAAGTAGCCCTCGTTGCCGACGACGTCGTCCCTCGTCACGCCGGCCACGACCCAGAGGCCGTAGCCGACGAGAGCGGCGACAGCGCCGAGCAGCAGCCAGTCGAGTCGGCGCACGTAGGCGGCGACGCGGCTGTCCTCGAACGGGCGCGGACGGGCGAGCGAGCCTCTGGTGACGTAGTCGGCCATCAGTCGGCCGCCTTCGCCTGGGCCACGTAGCTTTCGATGCCGAAGTACTTCGCGAACACCTTCGCCGTCGCCGGTGCGGCGACCGCGCCGCCGAAGCCGCCGTTCTCGATCACCGCGCAGACGACGAGCTCAGGCTCGTTCGTCGGGCCGTAGCCGCAGAACCACGACTGGTCGACGAGGTCGACGTAGCCGCCGAGGTCCCGCGCCTTCTCGGCCGTGCCCGTCTTCCCGGCGATCGGGATCGGGAACGCCCCGAAGACCGACGCCGCGGTGCCGTAGCTCTCGTGCGTGGCCTTGTAGAGCCCGTCGCGGATCGCGGCGATCGCACCCGGGTCGACGTTGAGCGAGCGCGGCGGCGACGGGGAGAGGCTGCGCCGGACGATCGGTTGGCCGCTCCCGACGGTCGGCTCCTCGACGCGGCTCGCGACGTGCGGCTTCACGACCTTGCCGCCGTTCGCGATGAAGGAGTAGAAGGTCGCCATCTGCAGCGGCGTCACGAGCAGGTCCTTTTGTCCGATCGCCAGCTGGATCGAGTCGCCCGGCTTCCAGAGCTTGTCGATCTCGCTCTTGAAGGTCTCGCGCTTCCACTTGATCGTCGGCAGCAGGCCGCCCGCCTCCGAGCCCACGTCGATCCCCGTCGGGCTACCGAAACCGAGCCGCTTGGCCCACGCCTGCAGCGGCTGGCCGCGCTCGGGCGGCAGCTTGTAGAACTGATCGCCGACGTAATAGAAGTACGTGTCGCACGAGGCCCCGAGCGCGGTCGGGAGCGTCATCGCGGCGTCCATCGGCATCCAGTTCCGGAAGACCTGCTTGTCGCGTCCGGCGGTGTACGTGCTCGTGCACGGCAGCGTCGAGTAGGGCGACAGGACGTGCTCCTGCATCGCGGCCAGCGCCGTCACGGGCTTGAACGTGGAGCCGGGCGGATACAGCCCCTGGGTGACGCGGTCGACCCCGGGGAAGTTCGCCTGCTCGGCCTTCCTCTGGTTCATCAGCGGTCCGAGCTCTCGCGGGTTGGGCTGACCCGCGTAGACGCGGGGCTGGAAGGTCGGGTTGGACGCGAGCGCCCTGATCTCGCCGTTGCGCGGGTCGATCGCGACGATCGCGCCGCCGTTCGCCATCCAGCAGCCCTTGCAGTCCTGCGTGCGCGCGTATGCGATCGCCTCGCGGAGCGCCTGCTCCGCCGCCCGCTGGACCTGGATGTCGATCGTCAGCCGCAGCGAGTAGCCACGCTTCTGCGCGCGCATCGGGATCACGGACGATCGCGGCCGTCCCATCGAGTCGACGCGGAGCTGCGCGCGGCCAGGCTGGCCGCGGAGGTACGTGTCGTAGGTCGCCTCGACGCCGCCCTGACCAATCTTGTCGCCGAGCTCGTAGCCGCGCTTGCGCAGCCGCTTGAGCTGGTCGGGGTTGATCTCGCCGACGTAGCCGAGAACGTGCGCGGCGAGCGACTGGAAGGGGTAGTGGCGAATGTAGGTCGCGGCGATCTGCACCCCCGGAAGCTCGTTCTCGTGCTCGAGCAGGTAGGCCACTTCGTCCTCGCGCGCCGCCGCCTTGACGGTCACGTTCGCCAGGGGATTTGACGCCTGACGGCGAAGGTCGCGCGCTACGCGCGCGTACGGGACGTCGAGGATGCCCGACAGTCGCCGAAGCTCGCGCTGCCGCTGGAGCCCGCGCCTCGGCAGGTCGGCCGGGACGATCTGGATCGCGGTCGCCTGCTTGTTGTCCACCAGCATGCGCCCCTCGCGGTCGACGATCGCGCCACGAGGCGCCTCGACCCTGATCGTGCGCAGCTGGTTGTTGCGGGCGGCCCGCAGGTATTGCGTCCCGGAGAGCACCTGCAGCGCCCACAGCCGGAAGAACAGGATCCCGAAGACCGCGAGCGTGATCGCGCCGAGGATCCCGATCCTGAGCGCGAGCTGCGGCGTCAGGCGATACGGCTCCTCGACGCGTGGATCGCGCGGGAGAAAGCGTCCCGCCGGGGTGCTAGCCAACGATCGGCACCTCCGCGCTGCGCATCCCGGAATCGCGCGTGTCCGCGAGCAGCCGCCGGACGACGGCGTAGACCGGCACCGTCAGGAGCAGATTGAGGGCCAACGTGGCCGGCATTGAGTCGACCAGCGCCGCCCGGGCCTCGACCGCCTCGCCCAGGAGGAAGTGCAGCGCGAGCTCGCCGACGGCGAAGAGGAACGTGACCACGGCGACGGACACGAACGGGGCGTGGGCGCGGTCGCGCCCGGTGGTCTCGCCGTAGCGCCCGATCCAGTAGCCGGCGAGCGTCAGCAAAAGCGAGGAGACGCCGAGGGTCCCCAGGTACGCGGTGTCGAGCAGGAAGCCGGCCCAGAAGCCGGCGACCGCACCGAAGATCGAGCCCCGCAAGAGCGCGATCACGAGCAGCAGCACGAGCACGAGGTCCGCGGTGCCGCGGAGCACGTGGAGGGAGCCGACGATCGTCGCCTGGACGACGACGGCAAGGAAGAGCAGCAGCGCCGCCTTGAGCGGGTCGGCGAGGAGCGTCACGGGAACGTGGGGTCGGGCGTCTTGCGCTTCAGGACGAGCACCGCGTCCAGCGAGTCGAAGTCGACGAACGGATCGACCTGGATTTGCTGGTTGGCGTCGATGTCCGTCTGGCCGACGCTGGTCACGACGCCGATCTGGATGTTGCGCGGGTAGATCGACGGAAGCAGCTGAAAGCGCCGGCCCGACGTGGCCACGAGGTCGCCGCGGACGACGCGCTCGTCCTTCGGCACGCGATCGAGAATCAGCGCGTCGCCGCCGCCCGCCCCGTGGCGGATGACTCCGTCGGCCTCGGTCTCGACGTCGTAGGCCGAGGCCGCGCTCTCCTTGTCGGTCAGCAGGGCGACGCGCGACTGCTCGTGGCTCACCCGCGTGACCTTGCCGACGAGGCCCTCGTCCGTCACGACCGGTGCATTGAGCCGCACGCCGTCCTGGGAGCCGGCGGAGATGATGATGAACTGCTCGTAATCGCTCGGCGGGTCGGCGAGCACGGCCGCGCCGAGCGCGTCGTAGTCCGCGGGGAACTCGTCCGAGCGGCGGTAGTCGAGCAGGGCCTGCAGCCGCTTGACCTGGGTGGCGGCCGTCGAGTTCTGGATCGCCTGGTTCCGCAGCTGCTCGATCTGCTCCTTGAGCTGCTGGTTCTCCTCGCGCGCGTTGAACAGGTCGCTGAGCCAGCCGTACGCGTCGCGGAAGGGGCGCGCGACCCGCTCGGCTCCGACCTCGAACGGGTGCATCGCCGTCGAGGCGACGCTCTGGACGTCGTGCAGCGGGCCGTCCTCGGCCTCGCGGAAGTAGACGGTGATCAGGGCCAGCGAGACGAGCGCGAGCACGCCGACGACCACGCGCCGTCTGACCGGCTGGGCCTTGCGTGACGAGTAGGGGCGCGCCGTGCGACGGACCCCGGAGCTCAGTGCCGCCAGCCCACCGCTGCGGTTACGAGGCACGGAGAGACACCTTAGCGGGCATTGCGGGCGGCTCTAAGCGAGTTCCTAGTAGCGGCGATGGCCGTTGCGGCTACGTGCTTTTGCCGCGCGGGACATCGTCTCGAGAACTTCCAGGCTGCGGCCGGATCCGACGGCCACGCAGGTCAACGGCGACTCGGCGAGATGCGACGGCATCTGGGTCTCGTGGCGGAGCCGCTCGTCGAGCCCGGCGAGCAGCGCGCCGCCGCCGGCGAGCACGATCCCGCGGTCCATGATGTCCGCTGCGAGCTCGGGCGGCGTCTTGTCGAGCGTGGAGCGGATCGCGTCGATGATCTGGCTGACCGGCTCCTCGAGCGCGTGCCGGACCTCCTCCGAGGACAGCACGACCGTCTTGGGCAACCCGGTGAGCATGTCGCGGCCCCGCACCTCGGCGTGGAACTCCTCGCGCATGTCGAAGGCAGAGCCGATCTCGAGCTTGATCTCCTCGGCCGTCTGCTGGCCGATCAGCAGCTTGTACTCCTTCTTGACGTGGCTGATGATCGCCTCGTCCATCTCGTCGCCGCCGACGCGCAGGCTCTGCGAGACGACGATGCCGCCGAGCGAGATCACCGCGACCTCGGTCGTGCCGCCGCCGACGTCGACGATCATGTTCCCGGTCGGCTCGGACACGGGCAGCCCGGCGCCGATCGCGGCGGCCATCGGCTCCTCGATCAGGTGGGCCTCGCGGGCCCCAGCCGACAGCGTCGCCTCCTCGACTGCGCGCTTTTCGACACCCGTGACGCCGCTCGGCACGCAGACGACGACCCGCGGGTGCGCGAACCGATGCTGGTGCACCTTCTGGATGAAGTGCCTCAGCATCTGCTCGGTGACGTCGAAGTCGGCGATCACGCCGTCCTTGAGCGGCCTGATCGCG
>DATFQE010000221.1:0-8055 GCA_035264445.1 Gaiellaceae bacterium
GGGGCGCCGAACTTCTTGTCGAGCACGACGTAGCGCCCCTTCGGGCCAAGGGTGACCTTGACCGCGTCGGCGAGGATGTTGACGCCACGCTCGAGCGAGCGGCGCGCGTCCTCGTTGAACTTCAGTTCCTTATGAGCCATGTGTCTCTCTTTCCTCCGTGTCTAGGCGGTAGCGCCGGCAGGCTCGCGGTCGCCGACGACCTTGGCGAGCACGTCCGACTCGCGCAGGATCAGGTACTCGTCGGTGCCGATCTTGATCTCGGTGCCGCCGTACTTCGAGAAGATGATCTCGTCATCGTTCTCGAGGTCCATCTTGATGTACTCGCCGTCCTCGTCGCGAGGGCCCGGGCCGACCGCGAGGACGCGGCCGCGCTGCGGCTTCTCCTTGGCAGTGTCGGGGAGCACGATCCCGCTCGACGTCAGCTCCTCCTCCTCGAGCACCTCGACGATCAGGCGATCACCCAGAGGCTGTAGGTTCATGCAGATATCCTCCAGTCCAGACTTTGTGACACGTACTGGCACTCTTACAGCGCGAGTGCCAGGAGAGTTTAACCGCGCTGGCAGCGCTATGCAAACGCCAAGCGAATCTGGACATAACCGCCTTGTTACAAACTATGCCGGCTGAGATCTCGTCCGGCGGCGTGCTTGTACGGCGATTGCGGGGGAAGTGGGTGTTCGCGGCCATCCGGCCGAACGGCAAGCCCGAAGGCGTCTGGGCGCTCCCGAAGGGGCTCGTGCACCGGGGCGAGTCGGCGGAGGCGACGGCCGTCCGCGAGGTGGAGGAGGAAACGGGCGTCGAGGGCCGCTCGCTCGGCAAGCTCGGCGACGTCCGCTACGTCTACACGCGCGGCGGCCGACGCATCTTCAAGGTCGTGAGCTTCTACCTCATGCGCTACTCGCGCGGCCGGCTCGGCGACCTCGCGCCCGAGCAGCGGCACGAGGTGGCCGAAGCCCGTTGGTTGCCGCTGGCCGAGGCGGAGCGGTTGCTCGCCTACCGCGGCGAGCGCGAGATGGCGGGCAACGCACGTGCTGTCCTCGAAGACGACGCTTTATGATTCGGCGCCGCGGTGTACGCCCTCAACTTCTACTCGCCGCTCGTCGCGGATCAGCTGCGCTCGCGCCGTAAGACGGCGACGATTCGCCTCGGGGACAAATCGCGCAAGTACAAGAAGGGCATGGTCGTGCAGGTCCTCTGCGGAGCGCGGTTCGGCCCGCGCGACCGCGTGTTCGACGCCGTCATCGACAAGGTCGAGGTGAAGACGCTCGCCGAGCTCTCGCCTCGCGAGATCGAGCACGACAACCCGGAGATCCGGCGGACCGAGGAGATGGCGACGTTCCTCGGGCAGCTCTACAACCGCGAGGTCACCGGCGACGCCACCGTCACGGTGATCCGCTTCTCCGAGATACGCGCTTAGCGGCCGGGTTTCCGGATCCGCGAGCCGAATCCCTCGTCGGCCCGCAGCTTTGCGCCGCAGTCCTCGCACTCGACGGCGAAGGCCGACGGGATCCGCGCGCTGCACTCTGGACAGCGGTGGAGCAGCGGCCGGCCGCACTGCGGGCAGGTGGCGGGAAGCTCGCTCTCGCTGTCGTCGAAGTAGCGCTGAACGTGCCCGCAGCCGAGGCACAGCGCGACCCAGTCTCCGAGGGTCCGGCGCCGCTCTTCCTGCAGCCAGGTGCGCTTGCGTCCCATTCCCGCTGACAGTATCGAGACGTGTTCGACGGCTTCGAGCTCGACCGTGTGGACGTAGGCGAGGCTGTGCTTCGCGTCCGGCACGGCGGCTCCGGGCCGGCGGTACTGCTCCTCCACGGACATCCGCGGACCCATACGACGTGGTACCAGGTGGCGCCGCTGCTCGCGGAGACCCATACGGTCGTCTGCCCGGACTCGCGCGGCTACGGCGAGTCGTCCAAGCCGCCGACGACCGGCGACCACGAGCCGTACTCGAAGCGCGCGATGGCCCGCGACTGCGTGGCGTTGATGCGGTCGCTCGGGCACGAGCGCTTCGCCGTCGTGGGCCACGACCGCGGCGCGTACGTCGCGCTCCGCTGCGCGCTCGACCATCCGGGGGCGGTGACCGCTCTGGCCGTCCTCGACGCGGTGCCGATCGGCGAGGCGCTTGCGCGCGCCGACGCGAGGTTCGCATCCTCCTGGTGGCACTGGTTCTTCTTCGGCCAGACCGAGAAGCCGGCCGAGCGGGTGATCTCGGCAGATCCGGAGGCGTGGTACCGCCCGAACCGAGAGCAGATGGGCGAGGAGAACTACGCGGACTACGTGCGCGCGATCCACGACCCTCAGGCCGTCCACGCGATGATGGAGGACTACCGGGCCGGGCTCGGGATCGACCGCGCGCACGACAACGCGGACCGTGCTGCGGGCAGGCGTGTCGAGTGCCCGACGCTCGTCCTCTGGGCCACGCGCGACGACATGGAGGAGCTGTACGGCGACCCGCTCGCGGTCTGGAACGCGTGGGCCGAGGACCTGCGGGGCGGCCCGATCGAGTCCGGCCACCACATCGCCGAGGAGGCGCCGGAGGCGCTCGTGGCCGAGCTGCTCCCGTTTCTCGCTGCGGCTTCCGCGCGGAACGCGTGACGTTTCTTTCACGATGCCTGGCACCGCCGGCGGGCGCCTTGCGTCGGGAAACGAAGCGCGTCCGCGTAGCCATGCGGCCGCCGTGGACGATTCGTGACGGTCTCGTGACGGTGCCTGGCACCGAAGAAAACGCTGGGACCCACAGAAGCCGGGACGTTCGGGCCAGTCGTTAGAGTTCTCCGGGTTCACCCGACGACGGGGGTGTTGGAATGGCGATTGCGAGAGAAGCCGAGCCGGTCGACTCGTTGAGCGAGGTCCGCGAGGCGGGGCTCGACCGCGAGGACCTGCTCGGCATCTACCGCAACATGCTGATCACGCGCGGCATCGAGGAGCGCGGCCACATCCTCTACAAGCAGGGCAAGATCCCGGGCTCGTTCTATACGGGTCGTGGCAACGAGGCGAGCTCCGTCGGGGTCGCGACCGCGATGAGTGCGGACGACGTCGGCACGCCGCTCCACCGCGACATGGGCGTGCACGTCACCCGCGGTGTCGAGCCGTGGCGGATCTTCGCCCAGTACATGGGCAGGGCAGACGGGCCGACGAAGGGCAAGGACGGCAACGTCCACATGGCGGACTCCAACCTCGGGTTGCTCGCGATGGTCAGCCACCTCCCGGCGATGCTCCCGGTCGCCGTGGGTTGCGCGCTCGCGTTTCGCATTCGCGAGGAGCGGCGCGTCGCGGTCGGCTGGTTCGGGGAAGGCGCATCCGCGAGGGGAGACGCGCACGAGGCGATGAACCTCGCCGGCGTGCGGCGGCTCCCGGTCGTCTTCATCTGCGACAACAACCAGTGGGCGTACTCGACGCCGACCCACCTGGAGTACGCGTGCGAGACACTCGCCGATCGCGCCCAGGCGTACGGCTTCGAGGGCGTGGTCGTCGACGGCACCGACGTGCTCGCCGTGTACCGCGAGGTCAAGCGCGCAATCGAGAAGGCCCGAGAGGGCGGCGGCCCGACGCTGATCGAGTCGATGACGCTGCGGATGGAGGGCCACGCAGTCCACGACGACGCGTTCTACGTCCCGAAGGAGCTGTTCGAGGAGTGGGCGCGGCGCGACCCGATCGAGCGCTATCGCTCCTGGCTCCGCGACAACGCCGACCTCAGCGACTCCGAGGAGGACGAGATCGCCGCGGGCGTCAAGCGCCTGCTCGTCGACGCGATCCAGCGCGCCGACGAGTCGTCGCTGCCCGACCCCTCGACGCTCGCCGACGGCGTCTACGCCACCTCCGAGGAGCTCGACACACCGCATCACAAGTAATGGCTGAAAAGACCTACTTGCAGGCAATCTCGGACGGGCTCCGCCAGGAGATGCGGCGCGACAAGCGCGTGTTCGTGATCGGCGAGGACGTGGGCGTCTACGGCGGAGCGTTCAAGGTGACGCTCGGCTTCCAGGAGGAGTTCGGGCCGTGGCGCGTGATCGACTCGCCGCTGTCCGAGACCGCGATCGTGGGAGGCTGCACCGGCGCCGCGATCATGGGGATGCGCCCGGTCGCCGAGATGCAGTTCGCGGACTTCATTTCGTGCGCCTGGGACCAGCTCGTCACCGTGTCGGCGAAGCAGCGCTACCGGGCGGGGACGCCCGTTCCGATCGTCGTCCGCCTCCCGTCCGGCGGCGGCTTCTCGGGCGGCCCGTTCCACAGCCAGAACCCGGAGAGCTCCTTCGCTCACATCCCGGGGCTCAAGTGCGTCTGCCCGGCAACGCCGGAGGACGCGAAGGGGCTGCTGGTGAGCGCGATCGAGGACCCGAACCCTGTCCTCTACTTCGAGCACAAGCATCTCTACCGCCGCATCAAGGCCGAGGTCCCGGACGAGCGCTACACGACTCCGATCGGGAAGGCGCGCATCCACCGCGAGGGCGACGACGTCAGCGTGATCACGTGGGGCGCGATGGTCTACACCGCCGACGAAGCGGCGCAGCAGCTCGAGAACGACGGGGTCTCCGTGGAGATCGTCGATCTCCGCACGGTGCTCCCCTGGGACAAGGCGGCCGTGCTGGAGTCGGCGCGCAAGACGTCGAAGGTGCTCGTCCTCCACGAGGACACGCACACCGGCGGGTTCGGCGCCGAGATCGCCGCGACGATCGCCGAGGAGGCCTTCGAGGACCTCGACGCGCCGATCAAGCGCGTGACCGCTCCGGACACGCCCGTTCCGTTCTCGCCGCCGCTCGAGAAGGCGTTCATCCCCCAGGTGGACGACGTGGTCGCAGGACTGAGGGATCTAGCCGAGTACTGAGCGAGGAGCGCCAATGGCTACGGACACTGCTATCGAAGTCGTGATGCCGCAGATGGGCGTCTCCGTCTCGGAGGGGACGATCACCAAGTGGCTCAAGCAGGAGGGCGAGGAGGTCGCCGCCGACGAGCCTCTGCTCGAGATCTCGACCGACAAGGTCGACACCGAGGTGCCGAGCCCGGGCACCGGGACGGTGCAGCAGATCCTCGTCCAGGAGGGCGAGACCGTGGACGTCGGGACGAAGCTCGCGGTGATCGGTTCCGGGGCGGCCGCTCCGGCCGCCGAGGAGGCGCCACCGGAGCCGGCCACGCAGCCCGCTGCCGACGCGTCGGCCGCCGCGGCCGAGGCCGAGACCGACATGCCGACCCCCCAGGCGCCTCCCGCCGAGCCGCCTACGCCCGCTGCGCCCGCGCCGAGCGCAGACGGCGGACGCGATGCGAACGGCGACGGGCCGAGCTTCGTCTCTCCGGTCGTGGCGCGAATCGCCTCCGAGCACGGCGTCGACCCGGGTCACGTTCCGGGAACCGGCCGCGGCGGTCGCGTGACGAAGAAGGACATCCTCAGCTTCATCGAGTCGGGTGCGCCTGCTCAGGCTCCTGCGCCGGAAGCGCCGACAGAGGCTCCGGCTCAGCCCGCACCCGCGGCGCCGGCGCCTGCCCCGGCCGCCCAGGCGCCGCCGACGCCGACGCCCGCACCTGCCCCCGCTCCAGTGGAGGCCGGTGCCGGCGAGCAGGTCGAGGCGATGAACGCCATGCGCAGGGGCATCGCCGAGCACATGCGCCGGTCGCTCGACACGGCCGCGCACGTCACCAGCGCGATCGAGGTCGACCTGTCCCGCGTGGTCGCGATCCGCGAGAAGCTCAAGCCCGAATTCCAGAAGAGCTACGGCGTCAACCCGACCTACCTGATCTTCGTCGCGCGCGCCGTGGCCGAGACGCTGCGTGACTACCCGTGGATCAACGGCGAAATCCGCGACGACAGGATCGTGACGCGGAACTACGTCAATCTCGGGTTCGCGGTCGAGCTCGCCGAGGGCAAGGGCCTCATCGTGCCGGTCGTGAAGAGCGCCGAGAGCCTCAACCTGCTCGGCATGGCCCGCGCCGTGACGGACATCGCCGAGCGCGCGCGGAACAAGCAGCTGACGCCGGACGAGGTTCAGGGAGGCACGTTCACGATCACGAACCCGGGCGGGTACGGCACGTTCCACGGAACGCCGATCATCAGCCAGCCGCAGTCGGCGATCCTGGGCACCTACGCGCTGGTCAAGCGGCCGTGGGTCGTTCAGGACGAACACGGCAAGGACGTGATCGCGATCCGGCCGATCATGAACATCACGCTGACGTACGACCATCGCCTGGTCGACGGCGCTCTTGCCGGCCGTTTCCTCCAGTCGCTCCGGCAGAAGCTGGAGAGCTGGGGCGAGACCGAGTACTAGCCGCCGCCCAGCACGGCCTGCGTCTGCGTGACCTTGGCCGCGAGGCGGCCGTCGGCGTCGCGCAGCTCGGTCTCGACCACGATCGTCGTCCGGCCCTGGTGGAGGACGCGTGAGGTCGCCTCCACGTAGCGGTCGGAGACGGGGCGGAAGAAGTTCGACTTCGACTCGATCGTCGCCGTGCCGCTCGCGCCGTCGGGCAGGTTGAGGAATGCGCAGAGGCCGCCGCTCGAGTCCGCCAGGCCCATCAGCGCGCCGCCGTGGAGGATTCCGCCTGCGGTGCAGCGGCGCTCGTCCCACTCGAGCCGGGCGCGCACCTCCTCGGGGGAGGCCGAGACGACCTCGAGGCCGAGCAGCCCGGCAAACGGCATCGCTGCGCGAAGCTCGTCGGCGCTCACGCGAAGGATTCAATCGCACCCGGCCGCTACAGTCGTGGCGTGAAGCGTCCGGCCTACCTCGTCGATCTACGCGAGCCGGTCCCGTACGTCGAGGCGTGGGAGCTGCAGCGCTCGTTGGCCGCCGCCGTCTCGCAAGGTGCGATTCCGGACACGGTGATGCTGCTCGAGCATCCGCCGGTCATCACGCTCGGCAGGCGTGCCGAGCCCGGCGAGCTCCACGTTCCCGAAGACGCGGAAGTCGAGATCGTCGACACCGACCGCGGCGGCAAGTCGACCTATCACGGCCCGGGGCAGCTCGTCTGCTACCCGATCCTCGACCTCACCCGTCATGGTCAGGACGTGAAGAAGTACTGCCGCGACCTCGAGCTCGCGCTGATCGCCACGCTGGCGTCGCTCGGGATCGAGGCGACCGCGATCGAGGGACTAACCGGCCTGTGGGTCAACGCTACGCGTCCGAGTCACCCGCGGAAGATCGCTTCGATCGGGGTGCACATCCACAAGTGGGTGACCACCCACGGGTACGCGCTGAACGTCGACCTCGATCCCGCGCCCTTCACCGAGTGGATTACCGCTTGCGGGCTCGAGGATGCGTCGTTCACGACCGCAGCGCGCGAGCTTGAGCGCGTCGTAACCGTCGACGAGGTCCGCGCGCTCGCGGTCCAGGGCCTAGCGGACGTGTTCTCGCTCGACTTCGAGGAGATACCCGCCGACGAGGGCCATGGCCTCTGGCCACAACCTATCCACGCCTCGCTGGCGCGGACGTGACCCGAGGATAGATCGTCACGGTTTCGTGACAGTCGACATGGCCCAAGAGGCCGTCATGAGGGGCCAGACCCCTCACAATCGCTCGCGGCCCTCGGGGAGCCAACCACCGTAGGCCACGCGCTTTGGCCTCGGCGTGCCGGCGTACGCCTCCGCCGGCTTCGTCGTCGCCTTCGCGACCGAGACTCCGTGCTTTCGCGCCGTTACCGACGGCTCGTACACGAGCCCCTTGCGACGAAGGCCTCGCGCCCCCGCCGCGAGCACGACCGAGGGCCCGTCGCCCGCGCCCACGATCATGTGCGCCGTCGTCGGCGGACAGTGGACGAAATCCCATGCCTCTAGCGGCCGCTCCTCGTCTTCGACGATGAGCAGACAACGCCCGGCCAGCACGAGGAAGTCTTCCTGGGCGTTCTCGCGGTGGTAGAAGCCGAGGCTCTGACCGGGTTGGAGCACGCTGATGTTGATCCCCAGCTGGCGAAACGGCCGCTTGCCCTCGAAGTCGCAGAAGACGCCGAACGGCCCGGAATCGCGCCAGCGCGCGTCCTTCGCGTTGACGACGAACCAGCCGTCGACATCGGCGACGAGGCCGTACTTCGTCGTCCGGAGCGGCGCCTCGGGAACCAACGCGGTCCGTAGACTGCCAGACG
>DATFQE010000222.1:0-3634 GCA_035264445.1 Gaiellaceae bacterium
CGGGTCGTACTCCTCGGTCACGTGGTAACAGAAGAGCAGGTCGGTGAGCGCCTCGAAGCCGTGCGCGTGCCGGCCGGGGATGTAGATCGCCACCGGGTTGCCGTCGCCGATGTCCTCGGTGAAGACCTCGCCGCTCTCGCGGTCGAGGACCACCACGCGCGCCCCGCCCTGTAGGCATACGAAGAGGTCGTCCTGGCCGCGCTCGTGGTAGTGGAGGCCGCGGATCGTCCCGGCCCGCGAGAAGGAGACGTTCGTCTGGACAGTCGGCTTCGGCAGCGCGCTCTCGCGGCGAAGCTCCATGAACCAGCCGCGGTCATCCTCGAAGCGGCGAAGCGGGATCCGGACAAGACCGTCCATCACACCACGGTCACGCCACGTGGTTGACGCCGTTCGCGCGGACGAAGTCGTTGACCTCGTAGTACGCCTCGATCGACTCGCCGGCGTCCCCCCAGAAGCCGTCGAGGACGTCGTACTCCATCGTCCCCTGGCCGACGTAGTGGTTGTTGACGTCGGTGATCTCGAGCTCGCCGCGGCCGGACGGCGCCAGGGTCGGGATCACCTCGAAGACGTCGGCGTCGTAGAAGTAGATGCCGGTCACGGCGAACTGCGAGGGCGGGTTCTCGGGCTTCTCGACGATCCGGACGACGCGGCCGTCGTCGAGCTCCGGTACGCCGAGGTGACGGAGATGCTCGGGATCGTCCTCGCGGGCGAGCAGGATCCGCGCTCCCCGCTCCTGGTCGCGGAAGTTCTGCGCGGCCGGCGCGAGCGAGTCCTCGAGCACGTTGTCCGCGAGCATCACGCAGATCCGCTCGCCGGCGGCGAAGCGCTCTGCCAGGCCGAGCGCCTCCGCGATCCCGCCCGCGCGCTCCTGGTAGGCGTAGGAGAGGCGGTCGATGCCCCACTCGTGACCGTTCCCGAGCAGACGGAGAAACTCGCCCGCGTGCGTGCCGCCGGTCACGAGCATGATCTCGGTGATCGCGGCCTTCACGAGCGCCTCGATCGCGTACGTGACCATCGGCCGGTCGAAGATCGGCAGCAGGTGCTTGTTCGTGATCCGCGTGAGCGGATGCAGCCGGGTGCCGGTTCCGCCGGCCAGGATCACGCCCTTCATGGTCGCGGGATGGTACTTCGCCGGGTTAGGGTCTCCGCGCAGTGAGCGACACCGACGAGAACGAGCGCGACGAGTTCTTCGACGCCGAGGACGAGCTCCTCGGCGGCCAGCCGCCGGCCGAGGATCCGTACACGCCCGAGCCGGGCCCGCGGCCCGGCGACCAGCGGGCCTTCACCGTGCTGCGTCTCGCCTGGATCGTGATCGGCATCGTCGTCGCGGCGATCGTCATCTACGCAGTGGCCAACTAGCGGCCCGTCGGGCGGAGGGCCGGGGCCCGCCGCGGCGCGAGCGGCGACGGCTCGACGCGGAACACGCGCGCGGCTCTCGGCGGCAGCCACCAGTTCCAACGCCCGAACAGCTTCATCGCGCTTGGAACGAGGAGCGCCCGGATGATCGTGACGTCGATCAGGATCGCGACCGCGAGGCCGAAGCCGAACTGCTGTAGGCCGACGATGGAGCCGGCGACGAACCCCATGAACGCCGCGAACATGATCACGCCGGCGGCCGTGACCAGCCGGCCGGTCTTGGCGAGGCCCGTGGTCACGGCGGCGACGTTGTCGCCTCGGCGGTCCCACTCCTCGCGCATGCGCGCGACGAGGAAGACCTCGTAGTCCATCGAGAGGCCGAAGAGCATCGCGAACAGGAAGACGGGGATCCAGCCCTCGATCTGGTCGAACTGGGTGAGCCCGAGCGGCTCGCCGAGGCCGAGCTTGAACGCAGCCACGAGCAGGCCGTAGGCGGCGCCGATCGAGAGCAGGTTGAGCACGATCGCCTTCAGGGGCAGCACGAGCGAGCGGAAGGCGCGCACGAGCAGGACATACGTCAGGACGAGCACCGCGAGCACGAGCCACGGGAAGGCCCCGTAGGTCATGTCGAGGAAGTCGACGCCGAAGGCAGGCCCGCCGCCGGTCAGCACCTCGACGCCGTCCGGGAAGGCGGCGGCCGGGACGATGTCATCGCGCAGCCGGCCGACGAAGTCCTGCGATTCCGGCAGGCCGTATTCGTGCCGTCCGGTTGCCTGCAGGTGGAGGTAGCGGCCGGTCGCGTCGCGGAACTGCGGCCCGTTCCCGTACGCGACGCCCGCGATCTCGGGATCCGCCTCGAGGCCGGCGATCAGGCGGCTGACGGCTGCCTGCACCCGCGGTTCGGCGCTGCCTCCGGCTCTTCCGGTGTCGACGACGACCTCGCTCGGCGACAGGGCGCCTTCGCCGACGGCGTCGCTGAGGATGGCGAGTCCCTGGACCGCCTCCAGGTCCTGCGGGATGCCCTGGTTCGACCCCGGCCCGAGCTGCAGCGCCAGGACCGGCGCCGCGGCCAGCAGGAGGCCGACGGTGGTCGCCGCCGCGAACACGGCCGGCCGCCGCATGATCGCGCGCGCGAGGCGCGGCCAGAAGCCGTTCTCGGGGTCGTCTCGCCGGTCGGTGATCCGCCTCGGGACGAGGCGCACGCGATCGAGCCGATCCTCGAGCCAGTAGAGCAGAACGGGCAGGATCGTCACGGCCGCAAGCACCGACACGAGCGGGATGAGCAGGCCCGCCAGCCCGAAGCCGCGCATGAAGGGCAGCGGCATGAAGAGCATGACCGCGAGCCCGATCGCGACCGCGGTGCCGCTGAAGACGACGGCGCGGCCGGCGGTCTCCATCGTCGCCTCCACCGCGTTCTCGCGGGCCCGCCCGGCCTTCCGCTCCTCGCGGTATCGGTAGACGATCAGCAGCGAGTAGTCGATCGCGATCCCGAGGCCGATCAACGCGACCATGTTCGTCAGGTAGGTCGACAGGGTCATGAAGTTGGCGAAGATCCAGACCAGACCGAGCGTGACCGGGATCGAGAGCGCGGCGAGCATGAACGGGAGCAGGAAGGCGAGCGACCCGAACACGAACACGAGGATCACGAGCGCGATCGGGATCGCGATGTAGAGCTCGCCGACCTTGAGGTCGTGATTCTGGACCGGCTCGAGGTCGTGCTCGATCGCCGACTGGCCGGTCACGTACAGCCGGGCGCCCGGAATCGAGCCCGCCGCCTCGCGCATCGCATCCGCGTGGTTCTTCGCGTCCGCCGGCTGGAGCCCGGAGACGATCCGCGCCGTCACGACGCTGTCCGAGGCGCGCTCGGCCCCGACCGCCTTGCCCGTGGGGAGCGCGGCGGCGGCTCGCCTCGCGGCGGCGTCGGTCGCCGCGACCAGCTTCTCCGCCGACCCCGGCGCGCCCTGGACGACGATCGTGAACGCACCCTCAGGCTTCTGGCCGAAGTGCGCCTCGAGCACGTCGCCCGTCTTCTCGCTCTCGGCGCCCGGCAACACGAAGCGGTTCGTCAGCAGGTCGGACAGCCCCATCGACGCGAAGCCGGCGGCCGCGAACAGCACGAGCCAGACCGCGAGCACCGCCCAGCGAAACCGAATCATGTTGCGCGCGAACGCGGCCACCCCGACCTCCCGAAAGCTAGCGCGCGCCAGGTTAGTGACCACTAGCGTCGGGTGTCAAGAGTGCGCGGGTAGGGTCTTCCCGTGGCTCGGCGCCGCGATAT
>DATFQE010000223.1:0-2867 GCA_035264445.1 Gaiellaceae bacterium
GGGTTGACCTTCCCGGGCATGATCGAGCTCCCCTTCTGCAGCTCGGGGAGGAAGAGCTCTGCGAGCCCCGCTCGTGGCCCCGAGCCCATCAGGCGGAGGTCGTTGGCGATCTTCGTCAGCGACACGGCGACGACCTTGAGCGCGCCCGAGGCCTCCACGAGCGCGTCGCGCGCGGCCTGCGACTCGAACGCGTCGGCCGGCGGGTTGATCGGCAGCCCGGTGTCGTCGGACAGCAGCTTGCGGACCCGCGCGGCGAACTCGGGATGCGTGTTGAGGCCGGTGCCGACCGCCGTTCCGCCGAGCGGGATCTGGCCCACCCGGCCGAGCGTGGCGCGAACGCGTTCGACGCCCTGACGCACCTGCGCGGCGTAGCCGCCGAACTCCTGGCCGAGCGTGACCGGCACCGCGTCCATCAGATGCGTCCGGCCGGACTTGACGATGTCGCCGAACTCCTCGGCCTTCGCCTCGAGCGCCCGCGCGAGGCCTTCGAGCGCGGGAATCAGGTCGTTCGTCAGCTCGTCGAGAGCGGCGAGGTGAACGGCGCTCGGGAAGACGTCGTTCGAGGACTGGCCCATGTTGACGTCGTCGTTGGGATGGACGTCGTCGCCCGCGAGCGTCGCGAGCACCTCGTTCGCGTTCATGTTCGAGGACGTGCCGGACCCGGTCTGGAAGACGTCGATGGGAAACTGGTCGTCGAGCTCGCCCGAGGCGACCTGGTCGGCCGCCGCCGCGATCCGCTCCGCCTTGTCGGCGTCGAGAAGCCCGAGCTCGGCGTTCACGCGCGCCGCTGCGCCCTTGATCCGGCCGAGCCAGCGGGCGACGGAAGCCGGAATCGGCTCTCCGGAGACGGGAAAATTCGCGATCGCCTTCGTGGTCTCGCCCCCCCAGAGCTCCTGCTCGCGAGAGACGCTGCTCACAGCAATGGAGTCTAGTTCGTCCCTGGTAGGGCGAGAGCGATCCGCCGCCGGAGGCCGGCTTCGCCGGCCGGAGGCTGGACCCCCGCGCTTTCAGACGGGCCTGAGGCGCCGGCGCTCGGTCGTGCGCTCGCGGAGGGCTCGCCGGAGGTTTTCCGTCAGCTCGCCCCGCCGCGCCCAGCCGACGTACCCGCACCGCGGGCATTCGCCGGGCTCGAGCCTTTGCCGCTCGGCCTGGACGACGCTCCGGTTGGCGCCACAGGCGAGGCATTCGACCGTTATGCGTGCCATCGACTCGCTGGTAATCGGCTTCGACAGCGGTGTGGAAAAGAGCTGCTCCCTCGTACGAGGGACGCCCTCAGCAGGCGATTTCCGCTCGCCCGGCGCGGGCTAGTCGGTGGAGTACTTGGGCTGGACCTTCTCGCCTCTGATGGCCGCGATCGCATTGTTGGCGGCGATCGCCGCCTCGCCCATGCCGACCGTGATCAGGGTGATCTTGCCGGGATAGCCGGCCACGTCTCCGGCGGCGTAGACGCCCCGCATCGAAGTCTCGCAGGTCATCGGGTCGATCCGGATCTGCCGCTTGCCCTCGAGCTCGAGCCCCCACTCGGCGATCGCGCCGAGATGCGAGACGAATCCGAGCAGCGTGATCAGCGCTTCGCAGTCGTAGCGCTCGAGCTCGCCGGTGCTCGTGTTCTCGATCGTGACGGCCTCGATCGAGCCGTCGCCGTGCACCTCGCGCACTTCGTGCGGCGTGAGGATGCGCACCGCACCCTCGGCCTCGAGGCGCCGCGCCTCGTTCATGGACGACTCGAGCGCGCGGAAGCGGTCGCGGCGGTGGACGAGCGTGATCGGCAGGCCGGCCGTGTCCTGAAGGCCGAGCGTCCAGTCGAGCGCGGAATCGCCGCCGCCGACGATGACGCAGCGCTTCCCGGCGAACTGCGCCTTCTCGCGGACGACGTAATGGAGTCCGCGCCCGAGCCACTCGTCGATGCCCTCGACGCCCAGGCGGCGCGGCTCGAAGGCGCCGTGCCCGGCCGTGATAATCATAGCCCGCGAGAGGTAGGTGTTGCCCGCGTCGGTCGTGAGCGCGAGCAGCTCCTCGCCGTTCTGGTTGACGCGCTCGAGGGCCTTGGCCTCCTCGCCGAGCCGGACGTCCGCGCCGTACTGGAGCCCCTGCTCGGCGCACATGTCGACGAGCTTCTGGCCGAGGATCTTCGGGAAGCCCGCGACGTCGAAGACGTGCTTCTCGGGATACGTGGCCGCGACCTGGCCGCCGATCTGCTCGAGCGACTCGACGATGCGCACGGTGCCGTCGCGGTGGCCGACGTAATAGGCGGCGGAGAGGCCCACCGGACCCGCGCCGAGGATGGTGACGTCGACGACGCCGTCCGTGCTCATCGGGCCCAGGCTAACGGAGCGCGCTGCGATGGGGTTACCTTGGATCCGCATGCGCGCCACGCTGCTGAAAGTCCTCGCCGCGCTCGCGGCGCTGCTCGCTCTCGCGGGTGTCCTCGCCCTCGGTCGGATGTGGTGGGACAGCCGCTTGCCGAGCACCTACAACGTCATGGACTTCGGCTCGCACGAGCTCGGCGGCGGCGCCGTCCCACCCGGACATCACAGCGGAGGGGTGGGTGTCGACGGCCTCAAGGGGCCGCAAGACGGCGCGCCCGACGCCCGCTTCACGCTCACGGCGAAGCAGGGGACGATCAGGCTGCCGTCCGGCAGAACGATCGACGCGCTCACGTTCGACGGTAAGAGCCCCGGCCCCGAGCTGCGCGTGCGCCGCGGCGACCTGGTCGAGGTAACCCTGCGCAACGAGGACGTGGACACCGGCGTCACGATCCACTGGCACGGCGTCGACGTCCCGAACGCCGAGGACGGCGTGGCCGGCGTGACCCAGGACGCGGTCATGCCGGGCGGCAGCTACACGTACCGCTTCCGCGCCGAGCA
>DATFQE010000224.1:0-6205 GCA_035264445.1 Gaiellaceae bacterium
AGGAAGCCGGCGTCTCGGGCCTGAAGCGCCTGCTCGAGCTGCTCGACGCGGCGGCGATGGTCGGCGAGCGACGCGCCGAGCACGCCGGCGTTCTCGAGGAAGATGTCGACCCAGATCCGCGGGTTCGCGCCGGCGACCCTCGTCATCTCGCGCAGCGAGCCGCCGGCGGCGGCGAGCGGGTCGTGCCCCTCCACCCGGTTCGCGCCCGCCTGGTTGACCAGCAAGTTCGCGAGCGCGTGCGGCAGGTGGCTCGTGAGGGCGACAACGCGGTCGTGCGTCTCGGGCTCGATCGCGACGGGCGTCGCACCGAGTGCCGACACGAAGCCGTGCACCCGCCGCAGGCTTGCCGGTTCGGTCTCGGCGACCGGGGTCAGGAACCACGTCGCGCCTTCGAACAGGTCGGCGGTCGCGTGCTCCGGGCCGCGGGACTCCGAGCCGCACATGGGATGGCCGCCGACGAAGCGGCCGTTCCCCGCCGCGGCTGCGGAAACGGCGCTCTTCGTCGAACCGACGTCCGTCACCGTGGCATCGCCCGCGGCGAGCACGGTCGGCACGAGCGCCGGCAGCTGCGAGACCGGCGCCGCGACGACGACGAGCGCGGCGGCGCCGACGGCCTCCTCGAGGGTCTCCGCCGCCCCGTCCGCAGCTCCGCGCTCGACGGCGACGGCGAGGGTGCGCTCGTCGGGATCGAACGCGACGACGCTCCCCAGGCCCGCCCGCTTGGCGGCCAGGCCCACCGACGTCCCGATCAGGCCGGTGCCGACGACGGCAAGCCGGTCGGTCACGAGTCAGCCGATCTGGCGGCCCATCAGCGTGGCCACGCTGCGGATCTCGTCCGCGAACTGCGTGAACTCCGCCGCGGGCAGCTGCTGTGGACCGTCACACAGCGCCTCTTCGGGCCGTGGGTGCACCTCCACGATGATCCCGTCCGCGCCGACGGCCGCCGCAGCGCGCGCGAGCGGCAGCACGAGCTGGCGCCGACCGGCCGCATGCGAGGGATCGACGATCACCGGCAGGTGGGTCTCCTCCTTGAGCACCGCAACGGAGCCGAGGTCGAGCGTGTAGCGCGTCGAGGTCTCGAAGGTCTTGATCCCTCGCTCACAGAGGATGATCCGGTCGTTTCCTTCCTTGGCAACGTACTCCGCGGCCATCAGGAGCTCCTCGACCGACGCCGACGGCCCCCGCTTGAGCAGGACGGGCTTGTCCGCCCGGCCCACCTCCGAGAGCAGGAGGAAGTTCTGCATGTTCCGCGCGCCGATCTGGATCGCGTCCGCCGCCTCGACCACCTCCTCGACGTGGCGCGGGTCCATGAGCTCCGTGACGATCGGCAGGCCGGTCTCCTCGCGCGCCTCGCGCAGGATGTCGAGCGCCTCGAGGCCCAGCCCCTGGAAGGTGTACGGCGACGTGCGCGGCTTGAACGCGCCGCCGCGCAGCATCGTGGCGCCCGCGGCGGCCACCGCCCGAGCCGTCTCGAGCGTCTGCTCGCGGTACTCGACGGTGCACGGGCCCGCGACCAGGCCGAAGTAGCCGTCGCCGATCTTGCGCCCCGAGACGTTGATCACGGTCGGGTCCGGGCTGAGCTCGCGCGAGACGAGCTTGTACGGCTTCAGGATCGGGAGGACCTGCTCGACTCCCGGGTAGCCCTCGATCGGCAGCGCAGCGAGCCGCTCCCGCTCGCCGATCGCCCCGATCACCGTCGCCTCGCGGCCCTTGGAGACGCGCGCCTGCGCGCCGGCCTCCTCGAGGCGCGCGACGACGTGCTCGGTCTGTTCGAGCGTCGCGCCGGATCCCATCACGATCAGGAGCTCCGGTGATCCGTTGTAGACGGCCACGGTGATGGCAAGTGTAGAGCGGACGGCTAGGCTCAGCCGATGTCCGACCCGGCGCAGGACCCGTTCGTCCGCCAGCTGCGCGAGCAGATCTCCGACAACGACCGGGCGCTGGTCGCGGCGATGAACAAGCGGCTCCAGCTGGTCGCGCGCCTGAAGTCGTACAAGGACTCGCGCGGCTTCGACTTCGTGGACACCGCGCGGGAGGAGCTGATGCTGCAGGACCTGCTCCGGGCGAACCGCGGCCCGCTCTCGCCGGAAGGGCTGAGCGCGCTCTACGTGGAGGTGCTCGCGTTGACCAAGCGCGAGGTCGCGGAGGACGAGAAGCCTTGACGCGCGCCGCGCGCGGCCTTACCCTCCGTTCGATGTCTCTCGCAACCCGCAGCTGGGCTTGGGCGTGGCGCCACGAGCGGGGCGGGAGCGTCGCCTGACCTGACCTAGGCCACAAGCCCGTTCCGCTCGAGACCTTCCAGCCGGGAGGTCTTTTTGTTTGCCGAAATGAACGTCACCACCGTCGTCTCCACAGATCTCGTCACTCCGCTCGGGGCGTACCTGAGGCTGCGCCACGAGGCCGGGGCGAGCTTCCTGCTCGAGTCGGTCGAGCGGGGCCGCCTCGGGCGCCACTCGTTCGTCGGCTGCGGCTCGCGGCTCGTCGATCTCGCGGAGGCCGAGATGTGCGGGGAGCCGGTCGTCGGCTACGTCGGCTACGACTACGCCGCGACGCTCGAACCGACGGTTCCGCTGCCCGACGACGGGCGCGGCCTCCCGGAGAGCCGGTTCGTCGTCGCCGACACGCTGATCCGCTTCGACCACGTGCTGGGCCTTGCCGAGGTGCTGCGCGGCGACCCCGACGCCATCGGCGAGCGCCTCGACGGAGCGTTGCCGCCGATGGCGTCGCGGAACGGCCATGTCCACGGTCAGACCCGCCGGTTCCCGGGCCGCTTCGGCTACGAGCGGAGCGTCGAGCACGCGAAGCGGGCGATTCAGCGCGGCGACGCCTTCCAGATCGTCGTGTCGCAGCGCGCGGAGCGGCCGACGCCGGTCGATGCGCTGAGCCTGTACCGCTCGCTTCGCCGGGTGAACCCGTCGCCGTACCTCTTCCTCGTCGAGCTCGGCGATCTGGCGCTCGTCGGCTCCTCGCCCGAGACGCTCGTCAAGCGGGAAGGCTCGCGCGCGAGCCTCAACCCGATCGCGGGCACGACGAGGCCCGGCGAGGGCGACGCCGCGCGGCTGCTCGCATCCGAAAAGGACCGGGCCGAGCACGTCATGCTCGTCGACCTCGGCCGGAACGACCTCTCGCGCGTCTGCCGCCCCGGGACGGTGCACGTCGAGCGCTTCCTGGAGCCCGAGCGGTTCTCGCACGTGACGCACCTCGTGTCCGAGGTCGCCGGCGAGCTCCAGGACGGCGTCGGCTCGTTCGACCTCCTGCGCGCCTGCTTCCCGGCGGGGACGGTCTCCGGCGCTCCCAAGGTGCGCGCCATGCAGCTGATCTCCGAGCTCGAGGGCTACCGGCGCGGCCCGTACGCGGGCGCGGTCGGCTACGCCCTGCCGGACGGGACGCTCGACACGTGCATCGCCATCCGGACGATCGTTCTCCACGACGGTCTTGCCCTGCTGCAGGCGGGCGCAGGGATCGTCGCCGACTCGCGCCCGAACGCCGAGCACGACGAGTGCCTCGCGAAGCTGGCCGCGCTCGAGCGCGCGATCGACCTCGCGGAGGCGCGGCTGTGATCCTGCTCGTCGACAACTACGACTCGTTCACTTACAACCTCTCCCATCTCTTCGGCGAGCTCGGGGCCGAGGTGGTCGTGCGGCGGAACGACGCAATCGACGCGGACGAGGCCGAGCGGCTGGCGCCGTCGCACCTCGTCGTCTCCCCCGGTCCCGGCCGGCCGAGCGAGGCCGGAGCCACGGTCGAGATCGTGCGGCGCCTCGCGCCGCGTGTGCGGACGCTCGGGGTCTGTCTCGGACACCAGGCGCTGATCGAAGCGTTCGGCGGCGAGATCGGGCCGGCGCGGAAGCTCGTCCACGGCAAGGCGAGCCTGATCTCGCACGACGGGCGTGGGCTCTTCGAGGGTCTCCCCGAGGACTTTCTCGCCGGCCGCTACCACTCGCTCGCCGCGACGCGGATTCCCGAGGAGCTCGAGGTCTCGGCCACGTGCACCGACGGCGAGGTCATGGCCGTCCGCCACCGCGAGCTGCCGGCGGACGGCGTCCAGTTCCACCCCGAGTCCGTTCTGACCCCCATCGGGCCGGACCTGGCCCGCAACTTCCTGGAGGCGATGTGATGCAAGAGACACTCGCCCGGCTGCTGGACGGGCACGACCTCTCCCGCGCCGAGGCGCGAGCGGCGATGGACGAGATCATGCGGGGCGAGGCCACTCCGGCCCAGCTCGGCGGCTTTCTCGTCGCGCTGCGCTTGAAGGGCGAGACTGCCGACGAGATCGCCGGCTGCGCCGAGGCGATGCGCGAGCACGTCCTCGCCGTGCGACCCGACCGCGACGACCTCGTCGACACGGCCGGCACCGGCGGGGACGGCGGCAAGACCTTCAACATCTCGACGGCGGCGGCGCTCGTGGCGGCGGCGGCCGGCGCGGGGGTCGCGAAGCACGGCAACCGCGCGGTCTCGTCGGCCTCGGGGTCTGCGGACGTGCTCGAGGCGCTCGGGTTCCGGCTCGATCTCGAGCCCCGCCGGATCGCGCAGGGGATCGACGAGCTCGGCTTCGGGTTCCTGTTCGCGCCGACGCACCACCCGGCGATGCGGCACGCGGCGCCCGTTCGGCGGGAGCTCGCGGCCCGCACCGTCTTCAACGTGCTGGGGCCTCTCACGAACCCGGCCGGCGCACGGGCGCAGGTGGTCGGCGTCTACGCGCCGGGGCTCGTGCGCACGATCGCGGACGTGCTCGCGCTCCTGGGCGCGCGACGGGCCTTCGTCGTCCACGGCGCCGAAGGGATCGACGAGCTCTCGCCTGCCGGCCCGAACCTCGTCTGCGAGGTCGTCGACGGCGACGTCCGCGAGCGCGAGATCGATCCGTTGGAGCTCGGCGTCCCACGCTGCGCGCCCGAGGAGCTGCGCGGCGGCAGCCCCGAAGAGAACGCGCGCGCCATTCGCGAGGTGTTCGCGGGCGGCAACGGAGGCCGCCGGGACGCCATCCTGCTCAACGCCGCCGGCGCGATAGCGGCAGGCGGGCACGCCGACGACCTCGCGGAGGGGCTCGCGGTCGCACGCGAGACGGTCGCTTCGGGCGCGGCTGCGCAGCGGCTGGAGGCGCTCGTCGAGTTCACCCGGGTGGAGCGCGTGGAGGTCTGATGGGCCGCTTCCGCGATGCGCTCGCCGCGGACGGCCTCGCAGCGATCGCCGAGGTGAAGCGGCGGTCGCCCTCGGCGGGCGACCTGCGGCCGGCCGCCGATCCGGCCCGACTGTCGGCCGATTTCGGGCGGGCGGGCGCGTCTGCGATTTCGATCCTCGTCGACGAGCGTTTCGGCGGCTCGCTCGACGACCTGCGCGCGGCCAGGTCGGCCGCGTCGCTGCCGTTGCTCGCGAAGGGCTTCTTCTCGACACGTGACGACCTCGTCGAGCTGCGGGCGGCCGGCGCCGACGCGGTCCTGCTACTCCTGCGCGACCTGGACGACGCGCGCGCCGGCTCGTTGCTCGCCGCGGCGTCTGAGCTCGGTCTCGACGCGCTCGTGGAGGCGCACGACGCCGAGGAGCTGGAACGGGCGGTTCGTCTCGGCGCCGACCCGATCGGCGTCAACGCCCGCGACCTCTCGACGTTCAGGATCGACCGGCGGGCACAGCTGGAGCTCGTCGCACGAGCCCCACGCGCGCGGGTCGTGATTGCCGAGAGCGGGATCGAGTCGCCCGCGCAGGCGGCGGCCGCGGAGCTGGCCGGTGCCGACGCCGTTCTCGTCGGCTCCACCTTGATGCGTGCTCGCGATCCGGGTCGGAAGCTGCGCGAGCTGCTCGCGCGACCACTCGTGAAAGTCTGCGGGCTGACCCGCGACGAGGACGTGGCCGTCGCCGCCGAGGCGGGTGCCGACCTCGCCGGCTTCGTGCTCGCGGAGAGCCCACGTCGAGCCGAGCGGGTTCTCGACGTGCCCAACACGATGCTCTCCGTCGCCGTGGTCGTCGGCGAGGACGGCGAGCAGGAGGCCGACCTCGTCCAGCGCTACGAGAGCGAGAACGGGCATCGCGGTCGCGACGCCGTCCTGCTCCGCGAGGGCCGCGAGGTGGCCCGGGTCGTCGACCGAGCGTGGCAGGCCGAGGACCCCGACCACATCGACCGTGCGCGCGCCGCGCGCGGGCGCCTCGTGCTCGCGGGCGGGCTCTCGCCGGAGAACGTCCGGGCCGCGATCGACGCGGTCAGGCCCTGGGC
>DATFQE010000225.1:0-7648 GCA_035264445.1 Gaiellaceae bacterium
TTCGGACGGACGGAGCGACTGCGCGAGCTGCTCGACGCCGAGCCGGAGCTCGCCACCGCCTTCTCGCCGGACGGCTTCACGGCCTTGCACTTCACCGCCTTCTTTGCGCATCCGGAGGCGGCACGGCTGCTCCTCGAGCGCGGCGCCGATGCACGCGCGCGGGCGCGGAACGACATGAAGGTCGAGCCGCTGCACAGCGCGGCCGCCGCCAACCAGACCGACATCTCGCGCCTGCTCCTCGACGCCGGCGCAGACCCGAACGCGGTGCAGGACGGCGGCTTCGTGCCGCTCCACGCGGCGGCGCAGAACGGCAATGCCGAGCTCGCGGCGCTCCTCCTCGAGCGCGGGGCCGACACCGCGCTCGAGGCCGACGACGGCCGGACCGCCGCCGCGGTGGCGCGCGAGGCGGGCCACGGGCAATTGGCAGACTCTCTGGCGTGATCGAACTCCGCTCGGACACGCTCACGCAGCCGACTCCTGCGATGCGCCAGGCGATCGCGAACGCCGCCGTCGGCGACGAGCAGAAGCGCGAAGACCCGACCGTGAACGAGCTCGAGGCCCGTGGCGCGGAGCTGCTGGGCCACGACGAGGCTGTCTTCGTCCCGACGGCGACGATGGCGAACGAGATCGCGCTCCGGCTGCACAGCCGTCCCGGCGACGAGGTGATCGCCGACGAGAACTCGCACATCCTCATTGCGGAGCTCGGCGGGCCCGCCGTCTTCGCGGGCCTCGTCACGCGCCCGGTGCGGAGCACGAACGGACGCTTCGGGCCGGAGCTGGTCAGGTCGCTTGCACGCGAAGGCGACTCGCACCACGCGCCCCGCACGCGGATCGTCTCGATCGAGAGCACGCACAACAGCTCGGGGGCCCGGGTCTGGCCGCTGGCAGAGGTGGCGGCGGTCGCCGCCGAGTGCCGCGCCCTCGACATCAGGCTGCACCTCGACGGCGCGCGGCTCATGAACGCCGCCGTCGCGCTCGGGGTGCCCGCGGCCGAGATCGGGCGCCACGCCGACACGGTGACGCTCTGCCTGTCGAAGGGGCTCGGCTGCCCGCTCGGAGCGCTGGTCGCCGGCTCCAACGAGGCGATGCACGAGGCCCGGCGCCTGAAGCATCTGTTCGGAGGCGCGATGCGCCAGGCGGGGATCGTGGCCGCAGCGGGCCTGTACGCGTTCGACCACCACATCGACCGGCTCGCCGAGGATCACGCCCGGGCGCGCCGGCTCGCGGAGGCCCTCGTCGACGCCGGTCTGCCGATCGATCTGGAGCAGGTTGAGACCAACTTCGTGCAGATCGACGTCGGCCCGCTCGAGCTCACGAAGGAAGAGGCGCTCGCTCGGATCCACGCGGCGGGCGTCGGGGTGTCCGGGACGATCCATCCCACGGTGCTGCGCGCGGTCACCCACCTGGACGTGTCCGACGAGGACATCGAGCGGGCGATCGAGCTGATCCCGCGGGCTCTCGGGGTCCTTGCCCGCGCCTGACTCCCTCGTCGCCCGCCTCGGGCGGCTGATTCGGGAGGCGCAGGCGGAGAAGCATCTCCCGAGCGTCGCGGCGGCGGCGCTCAGAGACGGCGAGATCGTCTGGTCGGATTCCGTCGGCCTCGCCGACGTCGAGGGCGCGGAGGACGCGACCCCGGATCACCAGTACCGGATCGCGTCGATCACGAAGACCTTCACCGCGGTCACCGTCATGCAGCTCCGCGACGAGGGCAAGCTCTCGCTCGACGACCCGCTCGACCGCCACATCGCCGGTGCCGGGCACTCGCCGACGGTGCGGGCGATCCTCGGGCACGCGTCCGGGCTCCAGCGCGAGCCTCCGGGGCGAATCTGGGACACGCTGACGTTCCCATCGCGCGACGAGCTCGTCGGCGGGCTGGCGGACAGCGAGCAGGTCTTGCCGTCGGGCGCCTACCGGCACTACTCGAACCTCGGGTTCGCGCTCCTCGGCGAAGTCGTGGCCCGCGTGTCCGGAACCGACTACGAGCGCTACGTCGACGACCGCGTGATCAAGCCCCTCGGCTTGCGCCGGACGACGTGGCGGCCGGCGCCGCCGGTCGCGACCGGCTACTTCGTCGACCCGTGGACGGACACGGCGGCCCGGGAGCCCGTCACCGAAGGCCGAGCGACCGCGGCCGCAGGCGAGCTTTGGAGCACCGCACCGGATCTCTGCCGCTGGGCCGCGTTCTTGACGGATCCGGTCGAGGAGGTCCTCTCGCGCGACACCGTCGACGAGATGCACGCCTTCCAGACGATGACGGACCTCGAGCGCTGGACCGTGGGCCACGGCCTCGCCCTGATGCTGATGCGAAAGGGCGACCGCGTCTTCTCGGGACACAGCGGGGCGCACCTCGGCTTTCTCTCGAACGTGGCCGCCCACCGGCCGACGCGAACAGCGGCGGCCGTCGTCACGAACGCGAGCTCGGGCGTCGCGATCACGGCGCTCGGGCTCGAGCTGGCGGACGCGGTCGCGGATCTCTGGCCGGCCGAGCCGCGCGTCTGGCGCCCCGGCAAGGACCTTCCCGCCGAGCTCGAAGGAGTGCTCGGCGCGTGGTGGTCGGAGGGGGTCGAGTTTCTCTTCCGCTACCGCGACGGTCGGCTGGAGGCGGTGGTGCGGGACGCTGGCGCCGCGGAGGAGCTCACGCACTTCGCCCGTGACGGCGAGGATCTCTACCGGGCGGTCGACGGGCTCGAACGCGGTGAGCTGCTCCGGATCGTTCGCGACGGCAGCGGCGCGGTCAGCCGGCTCGAGGTCGCGGGTTACCCGTTCGAGCGGCGGCCGCAGTCGATGGCCAAGCCGCCCTCCGGCTAACCGCGGTCGCCGGCGAGGAGGAAGCCGACTGCGACGGTGCCGTAGGCCGCGATCAGCGCGATCCCGCGGCCGCGGCTCGACCAGCCCTGCCACAGTAGGGCCGAGGTAAACAGGGCCGAGCCGGCTAGCGCCGCGAGCTCGACGGGTCGGAACGCCAGAGCGAGCGGGTCGATCAGGAGCGCGAGCAGCGCCACCGCCGGGATCAGGAAGACGGCGACCTGCGCGCTCGACGAGAGCGCGATCTCGGCGGCGAGCTTGATGTTCCCCCGGGCCGCGACGACGACGGCGCCGCCGTGCTCGGCCGCGTTCCCGACGATCGCGACGATCACCGCGGCCACGAAGAACTCCGACAGGTGCGCCTTGTCCGCGAAGGTCTCGATCGACCCCACGAGGATCTCGGCGATCAGCGCCGTCACGACGGTCGCGAGGCCGAGCACGCCGAGGGAGACGGGGAGCGACCACCCGCGCAGCTCGTCGGGGTCGTCGGAGACGTGCATCGCGCGGTGTCGCCGCAGCGACCACCAGGTGACGACGACGTACACGACGAGGAGCGCGATCGAGACCGGGATCGAGAGCGCCACGATCAGGTCGCGCTCGGGCTCGCCGGTCCAACTCGGGATCGCCGGGACGAGCAGCAGCACCACCGCGAGCGCGACGAGCACGAGCGAGACGAAGCTCGACTGGCGGTCGAGCGGCCCTCGCCCGCCGAAGAGGAGCGAGAAGCCGAGGACGAGCAGCAGGTTGCCGACCACGCTTCCCGAGAGCGAGCCGCGCACGACCTCGAACTTCGCCTCCGCGACCGCGAACAGCGCGATGATCAGCTCGGGCGCGTTCCCGAAGGTCGCGTTGAGAAAGCCGCCGATCCCCGGGCCGGTGTGGCGGGCGGCGTGCTCCGTCGCCTCGCCGATCAGCCACGCGAGCGGGATGAGCGACGCCGCAGCGAGCACGAAGTCGGCCGTGTCGCCGAGCTCTACGACGTAGTGCAAGAAGATGGTGAGCGGGGCGAGCGCGAGCGACCCCGAGAGGACTCTGCGCGCCACGGCGATACCCTAACCGCCCGATGCTCGAGGCCGTCCTGTTCGACTGGGGCTCGACGCTGATGGACTTCGTCTGGGACGACGCGCTCGTCGAGGAGGGCCATCGCGCCGGCCTACGAGCGATCGGCCGCGACGATCCCGACGAGCTCGAGCGCCTCTCCGCGCACTTCCGCGAGCGCTACCTGCCGCTGCTCCACGCGCCGGGAACGGTCGAGGAGGTCGAGTATCCGGGGCTCGTCCGCGAGCTGCTCGCCGCCTTCGGGATCGTGGTCTCCGACCCGGAGCTGAACCACTACCTCCTGGCTGAGCACCGTGCCTGGGATCCCACGATGCAGGTCGGAGCAACGAGTGTCGCGCTCCTCGAGTCGCTACGCGCGCGCGGCCTCAAGACCGGGCTCGTCTCGAACGCGACGGACCCCGGCTGGCTGCTGCGTGCCGATCTCGAACGGCAGGGGCTCGCGCCGCTTCTCGACACGGTCGTCTTCTCGTCCGAGCTGGGCAAGCGCAAGCCGCATCCGGCGATCTACGAGGCGGCGCTGTCCCAGCTCGGGGTCGCACCGAGGCGCGCGCTCTTCGTTGGTGACCGACTCGTCGAGGACGTCCAGGGGCCGGCGGAGCTCGGGATGAAGACCGTGCAGGCCGTCTGGTTCCGCGCCGACGAGAACCCGAACGGGATCGAGCCCGACTACCAGGCGTTCACGCAGATAGACGTTCTCAACGTCGTGGAGCGGCTGAGCGGAAGGCGGTGAGACGAGGGCTCGCAGCGAGCAGCCTCGCCGCGGCGCTTGTAGCGGCGGGCTGCATGGGCGACGACGGCGGCGGACCGCCCGCCGCTCTCGTCCATCGTGACCACGCGCGCGCTGCTGCGGTCCCGATCACGGGCGCAACGCCCGCCCAGCGTCGCGTGCTCCGTTCGATCCTCGCCGGGATGGGACGGACGAGGATCACCCGAATCGAGCTCTCGGACGCAGCTGGCGGTTGGCCTGAGGGCGACGTGGTGGTGTTCCGGGGAGCGCGCAACGATTTGCGCGCAGAGTGGGAGGCGCATCTCGTCGGCGGGGTCTTCCGTGACCGTTCCCTGCGAGAACGCCTGCCGAAAGTGGCGGTCGTGGCGGCCGCCTCCGGCGCGAGCAGTGTCGCGCGCGCGAAGCCTGATTCGAGCTTCCACCCCTTTCGCGCCGAGGACGCGGCATCCGTCCTGGCCGGGGTCGAACGCGCCGCGAGGCGGAGCGGCGCGGATCTCGAGGAAGTCCAGTTGCTCCAGCCCGAGGGGCTTGCCGTCGCAGCTCGCCTTCGGGTCGAGCAGCCGGCGCGCTTCCTTAGCGAGGACCTGCACACGATCTTCGAGGAGCTCGACGCGGACACGGCTCGGTATGAGGGGCGCTATCTCGAGATCGTCGACCGACACGGCCGTCCGGTCCTCAAGGAGTTCGGTGCCTCGCGACTGCACTGGGGCGGGGGCGGGCCGGTCGACAGGCGTTACTCGGGCTGTGCGTTCGTCGGTATCAGCGCGCCGGTGGGCTATAAGCCGCCGCCGTGTCCCGTCGAGGACTGAGCGCTAGTCGTTCGCCTTGACCTGGGCGAACACCCGGAACGACGGCGTGCCGAGGGGCAGCTCGAAGAACTCGGGGTTGATGCAGCCGAGCTCGTCGGCCTTGGCCTCGTAGCAGCTGGCGACCTCGACGTCGCACATCGGCAGCGGGCGCCGGGCGGCGCGGACGGCGCCGAAGCCCCCGCTCGCCTCGGCCTCGAGCAGCAGGTCCAGGTCGATCTCGACGTCGAAGACCTTCTGCATGCACCCGACGTAGGTGTGCCCGACCTCCTCGAACGCGTACAGGAAGGGACAGTCGCGTTCCACGCAGGTGCCGGGGTGGACGACCTTGTCGCAGTGGACGTCGCAGCGGCGGCACTCGACCTCGTCCTGCGGGCGGAGGGGGAGCTCCGCCGGAGGCGAGGCCTCACGCTGGTCTGGCATGTCGGAATTGTGAAGGGCGATCACCGGTCGCCGCAAGACTTGACAAACAGCGCTTTACGTGGTTGCCCAGCGCGCATGCAGCTCCTTGAGCCGCGTCACCTGCTCGGCGTCGGGGCCTTTGCCGTTCGTCCCGGGAACCTCCAGCACCGCGGGGAGTCCCTGGAGCTTCGGGTGGCCGAGGAAGACGCCGAGCTTCTCGCCCATCAGCCCGTCGAGGACGTTGTCGTGGCGATCGCTGTTCGAGCCCAGCGGCGTCTTGGCGTCGTTGACGTGCAGCGCCCGAAGGCGGTCGAGGCCGATCTTCCCGTCCAGCTCCTTGAGGGCTTCGTCGAGCGCGCCCGGGTCGGTCACGTCGTAACCGGACACGTACAGGTGGCATGAGTCGAGGCAGATCCCGAGCCGCGGATGCCGGTCGAGCCGCTCGTACAGGATCGCGAGCTCGTCGATCGACCTGCCGATCGTCCCACCGGCGCCGGCGGAGTTCTCCATCAGCAGCCAGGTGGTGTCGGAGCAGCGGTCGAGCACCGTGCGCATCGCGGCTTCGACGCGGTGGAGCCCGGCGTCGAGCCCGGCGCCGAGATGCGAGCCGACGTGGAAGACGACGCCCTCGGCCTCGATCGCGCACGCGATGTCGACCGTCGCGGACAGCGTCGCGACCGACTTCTCGTACACCGTGTCGTCCGGCGCCGCGAGGTTGCAGAGGTAGAGCGCGTGGCAGAGCACGGAGCCGATGCCGGTCTCGGCGCGCCGCGCCCGGAACGCGTCGTACGCCTGGGGGTCGGGCGCGGGAGTCCTCCACGCGCGTGGGCTCTGCGTGAACAGCTGGACCGCGTCGGCGCCGATCTCGGCCGCGCGGTCGAGCGCGCCCTTGACGCCACCCGAGCAGTGGGCTCCGAGGAGCATCCGCCTACGATAGAGGCCTGATGTCCGCGCCCGTCCGCGTCCGCATGGCACCCAGCCCGACCGGGCTCCTGCACATCGGAAACGTCCGCACCGCGCTCTTCAACTGGCTCTTCGCGCGCAACCAGGGCGGCGAGTTCCGGCTCCGCATCGAGAACACCGACACCAACCGCGAGGTGGCGGAGGCGACGGAGCAGATCCAGGAGTCGCTGCGGTGGCTCGGTCTCGACTGGGACGGGCCGGTCACGTTCCAGCTCGACCGGATGGACCACGCCCGGCAAGAGGCCGGGCGGCTCGTCGAGGAGGGCAACGCCTACGAGGACGAGGGCGCGATCCGGTTTCGCATGCCCGACGAGGGCACGACCGCGTGGGACGACGTCGTGCTCGGCCGGATCGAGGTTCCGAACGAGACGATCGAGGACGTCGTGATCGTGCGCTCCGACGGCCGGCCGACGTACAACTTCGCCTCGCCGATCGAGGACGCCCTCGACGACATCACCCACGTGATCCGCGGCCCCGACCACGTCTCGAACACCCCCAAGCAGATCAACCTCCTACGTGCGGTCGGCGCCGAGATCCCCGTCTACGCGCACGTCCCGAACGTCAACGGCGGCGACGGCCGCAAGCTCTCGAAGCGGCACGGCGCGGTGACCGTCGAGGAGTTCCGCGCCAACGGGTATCTGCCTGAGGCGCTGGTCAACTTCCTCGCGCTGCTCGGCTGGAGCTACGACGACAAGACGACCGTCATGTCCTGTGACGAGCTCGTCGAGCGCTTCAGCCTCGACCGCGTCGGCGCGAGCCCGGCGATCTTCGACTACGCGAAGCTCGACTGGATGAACGGCGTCTACCTGCGCGTGCTCGACCCAGACGAGTACGGGTCGGCACTGCTCACCTGGCTGCGCGAGCAGGGCTACGACTGGGACGAGCA
>DATFQE010000226.1:0-24313 GCA_035264445.1 Gaiellaceae bacterium
TGGCGGCAGGTGCTCCCGGCGGCGACGCCCGGAATCGCCACCGGCTCGATTCTCGCGCTCTCGCGGGCGCTCGGCGAGACCGCGCCGCTGCTCCTCGTGGGCGCGCTGACGTACGTGGCGTTCGATCCGACCATCCTCGGAGACTTCACCGCGCTGCCCGTTCAGATCTTCCAGTGGGTAGCCCGGCCGCAGGAGGACTTCAGGATCCTCGCTGCCTCCGGGATCATCGTCCTGCTTCTGATCCTGCTGACGCTGAACGCGTTCGCGATCTGGATCCGCAACCGCTACCAGAGAAAGTGGTGACCATGTCCGACACAATCCGAGGCGTGCTCCCCGCGCAGCAGCGCGAGCTGCCGGACCCCTCGCTCCGCGAGGTGGTCTTCGACGTGGGCGACCTCGGCGTCTCGTACAACGGCAAGCCCGCGCTGAAGGACGTCAACCTCGAGATCTACCGGAACTTCGTCACGGCGTTCATCGGCCCGTCGGGTTGCGGCAAGAGCACGTTCATCCGCTGCTTCAACCACATGAACGCCCTTATTCCCGGCGCGAAGATCCACGGGACGATCCACTACCACGGCGCCGACCTGTACGGCCACGAGGTCGACCCCGTGGAGGTGCGCAAGCGAATCGGGATGGTCTTCCAGAAGCCGAATCCGTTCCCGAAGTCGATCTACGACAACGCGGCGTTCGGCCCGCGGGTGCTCGGGATGACCGATGACCTCGACGGCCGCGTCGAGCGGGCTCTCGAGCAGGCGGCACTCTGGGACGAGGTCAAGGACCGGCTCAAGGCAAGCGCGCTGTCGCTCTCGGGCGGCCAGCAGCAGCGCCTCTGCATCGCGCGCTGCTTGGCGGTCGAGCCTGACGTGATCCTGATGGACGAGCCCGCGTCGGCGCTCGACCCGATTGCGACGACGCGCATCGAAGACCTGATGCACGAGCTCAAGAACGACTACACGATCATCGTTGTCACCCACAACATGCAGCAGGCGGCGCGGGTGGCCGACATGACGGCGTTCTTCAGCGTCGAGCGCGGCGAGGAGGGGCAGAGAACGGGGATCCTCGTCGAGTACGACGCCACGCCGAAGATCTTCACCCAGCCGTCCGACCAGCGGACAGAGGACTACGTCACCGGGCGGTTCGGGTGAGGGTCGGACTTCAAGAAGAGCTGGACATGCTCCAGGCGGCTCTGATGGAGGAGGGCGAGCTCGTGCTCCGCTCGCTCCGCGGGTCGCTCGAGGCGCTCGAGCAACGCGACCCCGAGCTCGCGGACGAGGTCATTGCCTTCGACGACGAGGTCGACACGCGCTTCCGCGCGATCCAGGAGGGCATCGAGTCGCTGCTCGCCCGCCAGACGCCGGTCGCCGGCGATCTCCGCCAGGTGCTCGCCTGCCTGCACGCGAACCTCCACCTCGAGCGCATGGCGGACTACTGCGTCACGATCGCGAAGCTGACGAAGCTCGTCTACGGAATCGCTCCGGACGCGCGGTTGCTGGAGTCCTTCGAGGAGATGACCGATCGCGCCGAGGAGATGATCCGCGTCGCGCTCGACTCGTTCGCCAGGCGCGACCTCGCAGGCGCCGAGTCTCTCGTCGAGCTGGATGAGCTGATCGACCGGGCCAACCGGCGCGCAGTCCAGCACGTGCTCGCCCTCGGCTCGAATCCGGAGCTGCGCGAATGGGGGCTGCGCATGATCGTCGTCTCGCGCTGCCTCGAGCGGATCGGCGACCACGCCGTCGACATCGGCGAACAGACCGCCTACCTCGTCACCGGCGAGTTCCGCGAGTTCACCGACGCCTCTCACTAACGGCGGTCCGCCGTAGCCGTTAGCGTCCCGCGCCGTGCGGCTGGCGTTCACTCCGAAGACGACCGAGTTCTACGACTTCTTCGCGCGCGCGGGAGAGAACGTGCTCGCGGTCGCGCAGCTTGCCGAGCGGCGCTTCGCCCAGATTCCGGACAGCGACGTTCGTCAGCGCGAGATCAAGCAGCTCGAGCACGAGGGCGACCGGATCACGCGCGAGATCCTCGAGCTGCTCAACACGCAGTACATCACTCCGTTCGACCGCGAGGACATCTACGCGCTCGCCGCCGCGATCGACGACGTGGTGGACCACATCGACGAGGCTTCCGAGCTGCTCGGCGTCTACAAGGTCGAGGCGCCTTCGCCCAAGGCCGTGCACCAGTGCGAGTTGCTCGTGGCCGGCGCCGAGCTGCTCTCGCAAGCGCTCACCGACCTCAAGACCCTCAAGAACGCGTCCCGGCACATCGGGGACGTCAAGCAGATCGAGGACGACGGCGACGTCGTGCTGCGGGAGGCGATCGCCGAGCTCTTCGAACAGGATGACGCCAAGACGATCATCAAGTGGAAGGACATCCACGACGCGCTCGAGGAGGCAATCGATGCCTGCGAGGAGGCCGCGAACGTGATCGGCAACGTCGTGCTCAAGAACGCGTAGCGAGGACGACTGTGGAGCCGATGCTGTGGACGGTCGTCGCGGTAGCGCTCTTCTTCGACTTCACGAACGGCTTCCACGACACGGCCAACTCGATCGCGACCAGCGTGTCGACGCGGGCGCTGTCGCCGCGCGCTGCGGTCATCTCGGCCGCGATCCTCAACTTCCTCGGCGCGTTCGTCTCGCTCGAGGTTGCGGCCACGATTGCGACGGGCATCGTCGAGACCGACGTGATCACGCTCGACATCGTGCTCGCCGGGCTCGTGGGTGCGATCACGTGGAACCTGATCACCTGGTACCTGGGCTTGCCGTCGAGCTCCAGCCACGCGCTGATCGGCGGCGTCGCCGGCGCGGCGGTCGGCGCTTCCGGATGGGACGTGGTCAAGTGGAACGGCCTAAAGAACAAGGTGCTGATCCCGTCGATCCTCGCTCCGGTGCTCGGCTTCGTCTTCGCCGCGGCGCTGATGGTGATCGTCCTCTGGCTGATCCGCCGGCGCGCGCCGAGCCGCGTGAACCGGGCCTTCCGCCGGCTGCAGCTGGTCTCGGGCGGCTTCGTCGCGTTCACACACGGAACGAACGACGCGCAGAAGACGATGGGAATCATCTCCCTCGCGCTCGTCGCCACCGGCCACCTCGACGCCGACAAGTTCGACGTGCCGACCTGGGTGATCGCGAGCTCGGCGATCGCGATGGGCCTGGGGACGTACGCCGGCGGCTGGCGGATCATCCGCACACTCGGCCAGCGGATCACGAAGCTCGAGCCGCCGCAGGGGTTCGCGGCACAGACGGCCTGCGCCTCGATTCTCTGGGGGACGGCGCATCTGGGCTTCCCGGTCTCGACCACGCAGGTGATCAGCGGCAGCGTGCTCGGCGCCGGAGCCACGCAGCGGCTGTCGGCGGTCCGCTGGGGCGTAGCGGGCAACATCCTGGTCGCCTGGGTCTTGACCATTCCTTGCGCGGGGCTGGTCGGCGCAGCGATGGAGCGGATCGGCGCGCTTCCCGGCGGCGCCGCCCTCGTCTTCGCGCTGCTGGTCGCGATCGCCTCTGCCGCGTTCGCGGGCGCGCGCGCGCAGCGCATGCGGCTTCGGGCGGGCCCGGCGCAGGCCTAGGCGCCCTCGAGCCGCCGGGCGACGTCGGCGACGGCGAGGTAGCCGGCGAGGCGATCGCCGTCGAGCACGAGCCCGCGGTTGACGCCGGCGTCGGCCATGCGCGAGAGGGCGGCGTAGAGGTCGTCGTCGGGCGCAAGCCTCGGAGCCTCGTCGAGACCGAGCATGCGGTCGCCCACGCGGACGCGGTCCCAGTCGGGCTGCGGAGTTTCCTGCACCGCACCCATCGGCAGGAGGCCGACCACGCGCCCTTCGTGGACGACGGGGTAGGCCGTGAAGCGGTGGCTCGTGCCGAGCGAGGCGTCGAACTCGGCCAGCGTCTGGTCTCGTTCGGCCGCAAGGGGGTCGGCGACCATGACGTCGCGAACGCTGAGACCCGAGATCGCGCGGCGCCCCTCCGCCTGGCGCGCCTCGCCGCCGGCGGCGCTGAGCACGAACCAGCCGAGGAACGCGAGCCAGGCACCGCCGAACGTGCCTCCCATCAGGAACAGCACGAACCCCGCCGCGATCACGAGCAGCCCGGTTGCCCGCCCGGTCTCGGCCGCGATCTTGGTCGCCCACAAGAAGTCGCCGCGGAGACGCCACAGGCCCGCGCGGAGGATGCGGCCGCCGTCGAGCGGCAGCGCGGGGAGCAGGTTGAAGACGAGCAGCGAGAGGTTGATGTAGCCGAGCCAGAACACGACGCCGTCGGCGGTCTCGGGCAGGTCGGCGAACGCCGCGACCCCCGTGAAGGCCGCGCCGAGGACGAGCGTCACGGCGGGCCCGGCCACGGAGATCCGGAACTCGGCTCCCGGCCCGGGGAACATGCCGCGGAAGCTGGCCACGCCGCCGAACAGCCAGAGGGTGATGCCGTCGATCTCCATGCCCTCCCGCCTCGCCTGGATCGCATGGCCGAGCTCGTGGAGCAGGAGCGACACGAAGAGGAGGATCGTGGCCGACACGGCCATCGTCCTGTAGTCGCTTTGCGAGAGACCGGGGTCCTGGCGCGGGAAGACCGTCTCCGACAACGACCAGACCATCAGCCCGAAGACGAGGAGCCAACTCCAGTGGACGCCGATCCGGATCCCGGCGATCCGGCCGACCGTCAGGCTTGTATTCACAGGAAGATCCGAACGGTGGCGCCGTACGGCCAGCGCGCGTTCAAGCCCGGTGCGAACCACATCGGCAGCCGCACGCAGCCGTGGCTCGCCGGGTACGCCGGAACCGAGGGGTAGCCGTGCAGGGCGAACCCGCGCAGGAAATACAGCGGGTACCAGAGCACCCAGTCCCACCCGGTCACCTTGCGGTAGACGTGCCAGGTCCCGAGCGGGGTGTTGCCGGTCGCTCCCGTCGAAACTGGCGCGATCCCGACGACGCGTCCGTTCCGGACCTCGAACGCGACCTGACGGCCCTTGTACACCTCGATATGAGTTCCGCCGAAACGGGGCGCGGGCCTTCGAGCGCTGCCGAGCGCGCGCCACGTGCGGGCGTCGACGCGCCCGGTGCGCGGCAGGCCCGTCACCTTCTGGAAGGCCAGCACGGCGTCGAGCGTGTCGCCGGCGTAGAGGCGGTCGATCCGCCTCAGCGCGTATCCGAGCGCGGCGAGCCGGCGCTCGAGGCCGTTCACGGCGGGACCGCGTGCTCCGTACGACAGCGGCGGCGCCTTCAGGCGAAGCACGAGCCGGCGGGAGGCTCGGACGTACCCTTTCGCCGGCTTCAGCGCCACCTCGAGCCGCAGGCGTCCCGGGGCGTCTGCGGGAACCCGCGCGCGGAACCGACCCGTCCGGTCGGCGCGGGCTCGATAGGTGCGCCCGGCAGCATGGACGACGACGCGGCCGGCCTGATGAGGCAGCACGCGACCGGACAGGTGCAGATCGCTCCCGACGACCCGCGCGCCGCGCACGCCGGCGCGGAGCAGCGGACGAACGCGGATCCCGATCGGCGCCGATCTCGCGACTCCGGCGACAGCGGCGTAGGCGCCGGCGCGCTGAACGGCCACGGTGGTGCCGAACGAGCCGTCGACCTGGGTGGCGCCGGCCCACACGGGCTTCGACCCCTGCATGATCGTTACGGGCTCTCCCGGAACCGCCGGCGCGACGACGCCGGCCAGAGTGACCTGGCCGTGGAAGGGAACGAGCCTCGCGCTCGCCGCCAGGCTGACGGCGTCCGCCGCCCGAGCGGGGCCCGCGGTCACGAGAGCCAGCAGCGCAACGACTACGAGGAACCGCTTCACGAGTCGGATCCTAGGTTTTCGGCGGAGCCGTCTAGTCCTTGTAAGGGTCGTAGACGTCGTGCCCGGCCATGGCGACGCCGAGCGGCCGCAAGCGGTGCTTGACCCGCACCGAGGCGGCGTGGGCGGCGAGGACGTCGGGCAGGCGCTTGTACACCTCCGGCGCCTCGTCCGCTCCGCCGCCCACGAGCACGATGCCCTGCTCGCGCAGCCGCTCCTGGACGGCCGACCAGTCGACACGGCCCGGCTTGACCTGCTCCTCGATCCAGACCTTCGACACGCCGGCCTCGGGGTGGTCCGGGCAGGGCGCGTTCGCCTCGAAGACGCGCGGGCAGTCGCGGTTGCGGCACGCCCAGCGCTTGCGGCGGCGCACTCGCCCCGCCGCCTGCGAACGGCTCATCACGCGCCCCGCGCCGTGAACGGTGGAGTCGAGTGCCTCCGTCGCCTGCTCGCCCGCGACACTCTCGAGGATCACCGACTCGTCGCCCATCGACCCGCCCACGAACCCCTCCTGACCCGGTCGCGCCGGGGTGCAGCCCTTGCGGACGACGCAGTAGTCGCGGCCGAAGTGCGTCTCCCGCCAGGCGAAGTTGTGGTGGTTGTGGACCTCGTGGGTCGCCTCGGCACCGAGGATGCCGAGCACCTTCTCGACGACGACGTCGCGACCCGCATAGGCGTACTCGCCCGCTAGCTCCATCGCCGCGACGTACGACTGCCCGAGCTCCGAGTCGAGCTCGAACAGGACCGGCGGCGAGTCCATCTCGCCCTCGCGTGCCCGGGCGTCGAACGCGAGGCCCTGGGCGAGCGCGAGAAAGCCGGACGCCGTCTTGTGCCCGAAGCCACGCGAGCCGAAGTGCACGCCGATCCAGACCTTGCCCTCCTCGTCTTCGAACAGGTTGACGAAGTGGTTGCCCGAGCCGACCGTGCCCAGCTGCGACTCGGCGGTCTTGTGCAGCTTCCGCTGGGGTGTGAAGTCGGCGCTCCGAATGCGGTCCAGCACCGGATGGTCCGCGCGCTCCTGCGCGGGGACGCCCATTCCGAACGAGATCCGGCGCGTGATCTCGCGCATGATCGTCTCGACGCCGCCCCGCTCCTCGAGCTCAGCGACTGTCATGTCCGTTCGGGCCGCCTTATTCCCGCACCCGATATCAAACCCCACGCCTGAAGGGGACACGTACCCCTCGTACGCGATCGCGCCGCCGATCGGCTGCGAGTAGCCAGGGTGGTGGTCGGCGCAGAGGACACCGAACTCGGCGTCGCCGGCCTCCATACAGCGCTCGAGCTGTTGGAGGCTGCGCTGGTCCACTTCGCCGAACGTCTTGACCTTCATCGGCACCCGCTGCTCTTCCGCCGACCTACGGAGGCGTGAGCTCGTCGAGTGCCTGCTGAAACTCGGCGAGATGATCGTCCGAGAACAGCACGAACGTCACGCGCTCGATCTGTGGATGCGAGTCGAGATACGCCGCGGTCGTGCCGAGCGCAATTCGCGCCGCGCGGTCGACCGGAAAGCGGTAGACGCCGGTCGAGATCGCCGGGAAGGCGACGGTGCGGGCGCCCGCGTCCGAGGCAACCTCCAGCGCGCGGCGATGCGCGGAGGCGAGGAGCTCGTCCTCGCCCTGCCGGCCGCCTTGCCAGACCGGCCCGACCGCGTGGATCACCGTGCGCGCGGAAAGGTCACCCGCCGTCGTCGCCTTGGCGTCGCCGGTCTCGCAGCCGCCGAGACGCCGTGACTCCTCGAGGATCGCCGGCCCGCCGGCGCGGTGAATCGCGCCGTCGACGCCTCCGCCGCCGAGGAGCGAGGAGTTGGCCGCGTTGACGATCGCGTCGGCGTCGACCTTGGTGATGTCGCCTTGCCTCAGCTCGATCCGGCTCATCGCTCGACCGTTGTACCGGCGATGCGCTCGAGCGCGTCGACGACCTCGCCGAGCGGCGCCCGCGTGTCGATCTCGGCCGTCGCGCCGGCGCGCAGGAGCGGTTCGACCGTCTCGAGGTCATCCGCGATCAGATCGCGCTCCCCGTCGGTCTTGCCGTAATCGTTCGTGTCGCGGCCTCCGACCCGCTCGAGGATGACGTCCAAGGGCGCGCTCAGCAGCACGATTGCATCGAATCGAGGATAGAACCTCGCCTGGTTCGGCACGCAGCCGGCGACGAAGAGCGCACCGTCATCGTGGCCGTCGAGGAGCGCGCCGATTCGATCCTCTCGCCAGACGCGCTCCGGGCCCGCTTCGTCTGTCCAACCGTCGTAGTCGGTGTCCACGACTCGGTGGCCCCGGCGGGCGAGCTCGGCCAGCGCCGAGGACTTTCCGGCCCCGGACATGCCAGTCACGAGCACGACTGCCATTCCCTCACCGTAACGAGGGCTCAAAGCGGCGACGTATTTCAGCAGTACGATCGCCTCGATGCAGCTTCCTGACAGCGCCCGCGCGCTGGTCGAGGCGGGGCGGCTCGCTCACCTCGTCACGCTCAACCGGGACGGCTCGCCGCAGGTTTCCTGCGTCTGGGTCGGGCTCGACGGCGACGAGATCGTGTCCGGGCACCTGCGTGACCAGCAGAAGCTGCGGAACGTTCGGCGTGACCAGCGCGTCTCGCTCTCGATCGAAGGCACCGAGGTCCAGCCGCCGGGGCTCCTGCAGTACCTGGTCGTCCACGGGCGCGCGCGAGTCACCGAGGGCGGTGCGCCGGAGCTCCTCCAGGAGCTGGCCTACCGCTATCTCGGCCCCGGCACGCGGTTCCCTCCCATGGACGATCCGCCGCCGGGCTACGTGCTTCGGATCGAGGTCGAGCGTCTCGCGGGCGTCGGCCCGTGGGCGGCCTGAGCTCGGGCGCGACAATGCGCGCGTGCCGCACGACCTGCGCGTCATCTCCTACGAGACGGTCGTCGCGGGCGCGCGCCGTCATTTCCTGCGCGAGGGCACGATCGACATGGACGAGCTGGCGCACGAGCTCGCCGTCAGCAGGGCGACCCTCTACCGCGCGGTGGACGGCCGAGACCGCCTGCTCGGCGACGTGCTCTGGAGCCTCGCTGAGCGGATCTTCGCCCGCGCGCGCCGAGCGGTGGACGGCCGCGGCATCGACGCGATCCTCGAGGTGTCGCGGCGCTTCACCGAGGAGGTGATGGCCGCCGAGCCGTTTCGCCGCTTTCTCGAGCGGGAGCCGCAGACGGCCCTCCGCGTCCTGCTGACGCCGGCGGGCGGCGTTCACGATCGCACCGTCGCCATGCAGCGGGCGATCTTCGCGGAGGCGCTCGACACCGGCGGGGATGCGCTCCCGGGCGACCTCGACAGCCTGGCCTATCTCTACGTCCGCCTGCACGAGTCGATCCTCTATGCGGACATCATGAGCGGCCGCCGGCCGGACCCGGACGTCGCCCAACGGGCGGTTCGCGCGCTGCTCACAGCACCACGCTGAGACGCCGGTCTCAGGGTCGTGCTCGCGGTGGCGACCCCCGCGCCTCGACGCAATCATCCGCGAGGCGCTCTCGATAACTTCGAGCATCAGGAGGTCGATGTGACCCTGCCCAGAACACGTCGCGGTACGCGCCGGCGGGTGGCCGTCGCGGCGCTCGTCGCCTTCGCGTGCCTGGCGGTTCCGTCCGTCTCGCCCGCCGATCCGCCCGGCCCGACGGTCGAAGGCCCGATCCCGGGAGCCGTGCCCGGAGACCGAACCTCGCCGGTCCTCTCCGAGACGTACCCCTTCTTCTCGTCCTGGCAAGACCTCGCCGCGAACGGCTACGTCGAGGAGGAGTTCTATCTCTCGGGCGCGGCCGACGCGTACGCAACGTCCGGCGCGAGGCTCGCTTCGGACGTCCCCTACAAGACCCGGGTGATCGTGCGCAGGCCCGTTGCCGAACGCGACTTCAACGGAACCGTCCTGGTCGAGTGGCAGAACGTGACCGCCGGCTACGACCTCGACGCCCTCTGGAACCGACGGCACATGCGCGAGGGCTATGCCTGGGTCGGCGTCTCGGCGCAGCGTGTTGGAGTCGACCAGCTCCGCGGCTGGAGCCCGACCCGCTACGGGAGTCTGAACGTCACGGGCGGTGGGGCATTCACGACCGACCAGCTGTCGTATGACATCTTCGCGCAGGCGGCGGAGGCGATCAGATCGCCGGGGGCCGTCGATCTGCTGGGCGGACTCGACGTGAAGCGGGTGCTCGCGGTCGGCGCGTCACAGTCGGCGAGCCGGATGACGACCTACTACAACGTCGTGCTCCCGCAGGAGGCGCCCGTCTTCGACGGCTACGCGTTCATCGTCGGGACGGCGCCGTCGCGCGTCGGGCCGGAGCCGATCATCCAGGTCCTGTCCGAGACGGACGTGCAAACGCCGCTCAACCGGCGGCCGGACAGCGACGTCTTCCGCCGCTGGGAGGTCGCGGGCGCAGCGCACTCCGGCTGGGAGGGCCGCGAGTACCGCATTCCGCTCGAGATCCGCGACTTCGGCGCCGAGACGATCTACAACTGCACGAACCCGCCGTTCAGCCGCGTTTGGCTGAGCCAGGTGATCGAGGCGGCCTACGGGCATCTCGCTCGCTGGGTCGGCGGCGGCGCTCCGCCTCCGTCTGCGCCGTACCTCGAGTTCAGCGGCCCCACGACCAAGGCCCGGAACTCGCTCGGGTTGGCGCTCGGCGGGATCCAGCTGTCGCAGGTCGCGGTGCCGACCGCAATCAACACCGGCTCGAACTCCGGGCCGTCGTTCTGCCTGCTCTTCGGGACGCATGTCCCGTTCAGCGACGCGCAGCTCGGCACGCTCTACAAAAACCACGGGACCTACGTCTCGAGCGTGCGAGCCGTGGACCGCGACAACGAGGATGCCGGCTTCCTGCTTCACGCAGACGCTCTGGAGAACCTGCGCGAGGCCGCTCACTCGGACTTCGGCAAGCGCTAGCCCGCTCCAGGCCGCCGCAGGGAGGCCGGTTCGCCCGGCCTCCCTCCGTGGCCGTCGCAACAGACCTTTAACGATTCGCCTACACCCTTAACGCGCTGCAACAAGGAATCAAACGGGGCGTCGGTATAAGGATCGAGTACAGATGAGAGTTCCTCTCCCCACTCTCCATCTGGCGGCCGCACTCGCGGTCGCAGCTCTAGCAGGTGGCGCCGTCGCACTCGGCGGCGCTGCCGTGCTGGGCGTCGTCGTCGACGACGACGCTCCGACCACGGTCTTCGCAGCCGACATGCGTACCGCGCCGGGAGACCAGCCGGCGCTCTTCAAGCGCAACCCGGGGCCGCTGACCATCCGCGAGATCTACCGGCGGGCGGCCCCGGGGGTCGTGCAGATCACGTCGACGACGCTCAGCCCGCAACAGGTCGAGCCGCTGTTCGGCTTCCCGCTGCCGCGTGAGCAGCAGCAGGCGCAGGGCTCCGGATTCGTGATCGACGAGTCGGGCCACATCGTGACGAACTACCACGTGATCGCCGGCGCGAGCGACATCGAGGTCAGCTTCTCGAACAAGGAGAGCATGAAGGCCAAGATCGTCGGCTCCGATCGCACGACGGACGTCGCGCTGCTGAAGGTCGACGCCGACGCGCGCGCCCTCACCCCGCTCGAGCTCGGCGACTCGGAGCAGGTCCAGGTGGGCGACGCGGTGGTCGCGATCGGGAATCCGTTCGGGCTCGAGCGCTCGGTCACCGCCGGGATCGTCAGCGCCCTGCAGCGCACGATCGAGTCGCCGGCCGAAACGCCCATCGACCGGGTGATCCAGACGGACGCGCAGATCAACCAGGGGAACTCGGGCGGGCCGCTCCTCAATGCCGCGGGCCAGGTGGTCGGCGTCAACACGCAGATCGCGACCGGCTCGTCCACCGAGATCGGGAACGTCGGCATCGGCTTCGCCGTGCCCATCAACACGGTTCGCGACGGGGTCGCCCAGCTCCGGGCGAAGGGCCGTGTCGACCACGCCGAGCTCGGGATCGCGGCGCAGGAGCTCAACGCGGAGATTGCCGACGTCTTCCGTTTGCCGACCAAGGAGGGGCTGCTCGTCACACGTGTGAAGGACGGAAGCGGCGCGGCGAAGGCGGGCATCAAGGCGGGCGGGACGCAGGTCGTCGTCTCGGGCGAGAGCTGGATCCTCGGCGGCGACATCCTGCTCAGCGCGAACGGCATGAAGCTCGCCTCGCTCGCCGACCTGCAGCGAGCGGTGGTGAACAAGAAGCCCGGAGAGCGGGTGAAGGTCGAGCTGTACCGCGGCGACGAGAAGAAGACCGTCACGGTGGCGCTTTCGCGCCTTACTGACTAGCGACAGGCGTCGCTACCCTTCCGCCGATGGAGGGGCGAGACCCGGTACCGGGTCGGATTGTCCTCGCCGACGAGGAGCTTGTCGAGCAGCACGAGCTCTGGAGCGAGGACGAAGCAGAGCACGAAGGCTGGTGGTGCGTCGCGACCAGCCCCTTTCCCTGCCCCGCGCCGGGGTGCTCGTACATCGCAGAGTTCATGACCGCGGCGCACCTGGTGCTCGTCTGGGAGGAGCGCGACGACCCGAACCTGCTCCGGCACGCGGCCCGCGCGCGCGAGGTCCAGCGGGACCCGCACGTCGTCGAGTACGTCCCGTCGTTCGGCGCGAGCCTCTCCTACTACCTCTGGGAGGCCTCGGGCCGGCCCGTTCACGGCGTGCGCGGGAAGTGATCGAGCAGGCCTTCGGGCGCCGGCGCGCATGGTCGGTCGGCGTCGAGGAGGAGATCATGCTCGTCGATGCGGAGACCTTCGAGCTCGTCCCCGCATCCGCCGAGGTGATCGAAGAGGCCGGGCAAGTCGAGTACGGCCAGATCAAGAACGAGCTGTTCGCGTCGGTGATCGAGCTCACGACCGACCCGTGCGAGACGGTCGACGACGCGGCGGAGGCGCTCCGCGGCCTGCGGAGTGCGGCGGACGCAGCGGCCCGCCGCCTCGGGCTGCGGCTCGCCGCGGCGGGCACGCATGCGCGGGCGATTCCCGACCGGCAGGAGATCGCGGACGACCCGCGTTACCGCGAGTTCGTGCACTACGCGGGCGTCTCTGCGAAGCGCCAGGGCGTGAACGGGCTCCACGTGCACGTCGAGATGCCGAGCGCCGAGGCGTGCTTCGCCGCGCTCGAAGGCGTGCTGCCGTGGCTCCCGGTCGTGCTCGCGCTGTCCACCAACTCCCCGTATCTCGCCGGGCAGAAGACGGGCCTCGCGTCGAACCGCGCCGAGATCCTCGCCCAGCTGCCTCGGAGCGGCGCGCCGCCCGCGTTCGGGTCGTACGAGGGCTGGGAGCGCTTCGTGGAGCGGTTCGTCGCCGCGGGACTGGCGGACGGCTACACGCGCTTCTGGTGGGACGTCCGCCCGCATCCGAAGTTCGGGACGCTCGAGGTGCGGATGCCGGACCAGCCGACCGCGCTCGAGCGGACGGTCGGCTTCACGGGTCTGCTCCAGGCGCTCTGCGCTCACTTCGCCGAGGCGGGCGACGGGGACCCCGCCGACCGCGGGGTCTACCAGCAGAATCGCTGGGCCGCGCTGCGCTACGGCGCCGACGCGGAGCTCCTGCACCCCGTCGAGGACCGGACAGCGCCCGTCGCCGAGACCGCCGGCGAGCTCCTCGAGGTGCTCGCGGCCACGCTCGAGGAGCTCGGGACGGCGGAGCCGGTCGCTCGGCTTGCGGAGGGCGACCCGGAAGGCCGGCGCCAGCTGGAGATCGGCCAGGGGCAGGGCCTCGACGCCGTCACGGCAGACGTGATCGAGCGGACGCTAGGCTCCTGACGTGGCCGTCCGGACCGAGACGCTGCAGGTGAGCGGGATCCGCTGCGAGCGCTGCGTCCACCGCCTGGCCGCCTCGCTGCAGGGCCACGAAGGCCTCGAGCAGGCAAACGCGAACCTGATGGGTCAGGTCACGCTCGAGTTCGACGACGAGCGCACGACGCGCGACGAGCTCCTCGCCGCGATGGGCAAGGCCGGGTTCCGGCCGGTCGCCGCAGCCCAGGTCTAGCCGCGCTCGGTGCGCTCGCCGCGCTCGACGACCGTGTCGTCGTAGCGGTCGCCGAGCAGAGCCGGCGACTCGCGGATGCCCTCGGTCGGCTCCACCTCTTGCCGGGTGGCGATTCGCTGCTCGCCGACCTCGGAGTCGACGAACCCCGGCGGGTTGTCGACCGACGTGTCCGTCAGCCCGTAGTGCGCAGCGATTGCGTCCTCGTCGACGTCGCCGTTCACCTTGGGCGAGTCCTCGACCATCTCCTTGGAAATCGTGAGGACGATTCGCTCGCCGGCCTCGTCGACGTGCGCGAACTGCTCGGGCACCGCGTGCTTCGTCTTCCTCAGCAATCCGCGCTCGACGATGTAGTTGCCGCCGACCTTGTCGACGACGCGGCCGACGACGTTCTCGTCCCCGTGTGAGACGACCTCGTAACCCTGCATTCGATGCCTCCCCCTATTTCGGTCACGTCGTCCTACCCTGAGGAATACGGCGCGAAACGGCGTCGTTGAGCCGGTTGGGGAAGTTGCTAGGGTCGAGCGCGTGAGCGACACGGCACACGACGAGGCTCGGCGGCTTGCCGAAGGCGCGCGCGACCGCGTGCGTTTCGAGGAGGAAGCGCTGGACTTGGCAGATCAGGTGTATTCGGTGGCCCGCCACCTGTCGGGGTCGAAGGAGGAGGCCGAGGACCTCGTCCAGGACACGTACGCGCGTGCGTTTCGGAGCTGGCGCTCGTTCACGCCCGGCACCAACCTGCGTGCCTGGCTGATGCGCATCCTGACCAACCTCAACATCGACCGCGGCCGCCGCAAGCAGCGCTCGCCCGACACGCAGCCGCTCGAGGAAGGCGACTACTACCTCTACAACCGGCTCTCCGACGCCCTGCCGGAAACCAACCCCCAGGAGGACCAGGTCCTCCGACGGCTCTCTCAGAATGACGCGGTAGATGCGCTGTCGGCCGTGCCGCACGATTTCCGGGACGTCGTCGTCCTCGTCGACATCGGCGACTTCTCCTACCAGGACGCGGCGCAGATTCTCGACATCCCGATCGGAACCGTGATGTCCCGGCTGCACCGCGGACGGCGTATCCTGAAGAAGGAACTTGCGGACACCGTGGTGGGGGACGGCCAATCAGGGGGCGGCGAATGATCCTTCAGGTCGATGACCCATGCGACAAGTGCGAGCAGATGCTCCAGCCGTTCCTCGACCGGGTTCTGACCGACGAGGAGCGGCAGGCGGCCGAGCTTCACCTCCAGTCCTGCTCGTACTGCCGCGCGCGCTACCGGTTCGAGGAGAAGCTGCGGATGTTCGTCCGCCAGGCGTCCGTCGAGACGATGGACCCGCAGCTCAAGCTCAAGCTCGCGGCGCTGCGCACACCCCTCTAGTCCAGGCCTGAGCTGACCGCCCGCTCCGGGCCGACCACGACCACGAGGCGGCGTGGGTTCTTGCCGCCCGGTAGGGGCTTCACCGTCACGCCGAGCTGGTCGGCGAGCCGCTCGGCGATCGCGGCCCCGCCGGGCTCGAAGTAGACCGCCGTCTCGGGGTAGTCGAAGCGGTCGGCGCGGCGCACGCTGCGCACCGTGTACGCGAGCGCGGTGACGCGGTCGGCGACGCGCCGCGTGTAGCCGATGTTGCCGCTGCCGTTGAGGACGTCGACGGCGACCTTCCACGGCGGCGGGAGGTTCGGCTGCGCGGCGCGTTCCGTCTCCGAGTGCTCGGACGCCTCGCCGGGCATCACGGTGAACGCGGCGCCGATCGCGACGACCACGGCAAGCACGGCGGCCAGCGTCGCGATGCGACGAACCGGGTTGCGATCGAGCGGGCGCGGTGGAACGGGAAGCCCGGCGAGCTCGCGCGCCTCGCGCCGCTCGATCGCCAGCGAGGTCGAGTAGAGGAGCAGCGCCAGGGTCGCGCTCTCGCTGGAGGGGAACCGGTAGAGGCGCCCGGTCTCGAGCCACGTGACCTCCTCGGGCGTGAGCTTCGCCTGCTTGGCGGCGTCCTCGAGCGTCAGCCGGCGGCGCAGGCGGGCGGCCGCGAGCGGCGAGCGGTCGGACGTCGGCTCGAGCGGCGAGACGAATGCCATGTGGTCTTCACGGTTCTTCGGGCGCCCGGCGGTACCTCCCCAGGTCCTCAGGGGTATCGATGTCGCCTGGAGTGCCGAGATCGTCGCACGGGACGAGCAGCGGCGCGAGCGCCCGGGCGCCCGCGTCGGGGACGCGATCCCACGCGGCGCGCGCGAGCAGGACCGGGTGGCCCCGCTCGCCGCCGTAGCTCGCGGCGACGACCTCGGTGCCGAACTCGCGCCACGCCTCGACGACGCGGTCGATCGCCGCCGGCGAGAGCATGGGGCCGTCGGCGAGGACCACGACGGCCGCCTCGGTCTCGTCGGCGAGCGCGGCGAGCCCGCACCGGAGCGACGCGCCTGGTCCACGCTCCCAGTCGAGGCAACGCACGGCGCGCGCGTCGGTCTCGAGCTCGTGTGCTCCAAGGACGACGAGCACCTCGTCCGCGGCGCTCGCGCGCACGCGTTCGAGGACAGTCGGCAGCAACAGGGCCTGCTTCGGCGACCCGAACCGGGACGAGGCGCCGGCGGCCAGAACGACGGCGGCGATCACATCGCTGGGCTAGGCGTCCGCGAGGCGCATCTTCGAGATCACGACGACCTCGGTCGGCTCCTCGGTCGCTGCGTCGCCCAGCCCGCCGATCTTCTCCACCACGTCGAGCCCTTTGGTGACCTTGCCGATCACCGCGTACTCGGGAGGCAGGCCGGCGTCGGCGCCGGTGACGACGAAGAACTGGCTGCCCGAGGCGCCGGGCGCCTCCGTCGGCGTCTTCGCCATGGCGACGACGCCCTTCGTGTACTTCGTCGTCTCGGCCGGCGTGTCGACAGTCGAGTAGCCCGGGCCGCCCGTGCCGGTCGCGGTCGGATCTCCGCCCTGGATCACGAACCCGGGGATGATCCGGTGGAACGTCGTGTCGTCGTAGTAACCCGCCTCGGCCAGGCCGGCGACCGACGCCACGGTCTTCGGCGAGGCCTTCTCGTCCAGCTCGATCGTGAAGGTGCCGCAGTTCGTCTCCACGACGAGCTCCGGCTTCTTGCCGGGCGGCAGAGCGGTCTCCTTGTTCGCACCGCCCTCTTGGCGCGGCTCGGGCGGGTCTACCTGCTGACAGCCACCGGCCGTCGCGGCGCCCGTGGTCGCGTTGCCCGACGCGCTGTCGGACTCGTCGTCACCGCCACCGCATCCGGCCAGTGCGAGCACGGCGAGCGCGACGACGATCCACCGCGTCAACCGCCGACCTCGGCCACGGCGCGGTCGACGAGCGCGCGCGCAATCTCGAGCTTGTATGCGGTCCCGGGAAGCGGCGTTGCCTCGTCGAGCGAGCCGAGCTTCCACGGAATCGGCGCCACGCCGGAAAGCGCGATCCGCGTCTCCCCGTCCGCGCGCGCGGCCGCGACGCCCACGAGCGGGAACGAGAACGCCTTGCGGTCCATGGCCTTGAGGTACGTACTCGCTTCGGGCGCCGGCACGTCGAGCTCCAGGATCAGCTCGCCGGGCGCGAGCGTCACCGTTGTGCGGTCGTCGTCGGTCGGAAGCCGGTAGAGCTCCTCGACCGCCAGCTCGCGCTCGCTGGTCCGCAGCCGCGCGCCGAGCGCCACGAGCGCTGCCGCCGGATCGGAGGGGTGCGCGGACGCACAGCGCTCGTTGCCGAAGACCGCATGCTCGCGGTGCGCCCCGGCCTTTGCGAGACAGCGCTCGCCGCCGTGCAGCCAGCACGGGAACTTCAGCCGCCAGTACCAGCACCGCGTCGCCTGGAGCAGGTTGCCGCCGATCGTCCCCATGGAGCGAACCTGCGGCGAGGCGGCAAGCCGGCAGGCCTCGCGGAGCGCCTTCGGGATCTGCGGGTCGACCTCGAGCTCCGCCAGGGTCGTTCCCGCGCCGATGCGCGTGCCCTCGATGCCACGCGGTACGACCTGTCGCAGCTCGACGAGCGTCTCCGCCTCCACGAGGTGGTCGCGCATCAGCGGCACGAGCTCTGTGCCGCCGGCGAGCGCGCGCACTGCGCCGCCGTCCCCGAGCGCCGCCGTCGCCTCCTCGAGCGAGCTAGGCCGTAGGAGCTGCAACCTCGTCCCGGCTGCGTTCGCGCGCCTCGCGGAGCGCGCGAAGCATCTCCTCGCGCGTGATCGGCAACGAGTGGACGTCCGCTCCGGTCGCGTCCCGGATCGCGTTCGCGATCGCGGCCGCGGTCGGGATGATCGGCGGCTCGCCGAGGCCCTTCGAGCCCAGGTTCGTCAGATGCTCGTCGGGAACGTCGATGAACTCCGCGACGATGTCGGGTACGTCCGCGATCGTCGGCACCTTGTACGCGTCGAGCGTCCGGGTGAGCGGGATGCCGGTCGCCGGGTCGTCGATCCGCTGCTCGGTGAGTGCATAACCGACGGCCTGGATGATCCCGCCCTCCATCTGACTGCGCGCGCCGAGCGGGTTGATGATCCGGCCGACGTCGTGAATCGCCGCGACGCGCTCGACCCGGACCTCGCCCGTCTCGACGTCCACGGCCACCTCCGCCACCTGGACGCCGAAGGTGAGGACCCGCATGCCGGTCGGATTCGGCCCTCGGGCGCCCTTCCCGAGGATCTGGCCGTCCTCGAGCAGGCAGGTCACCTCCTCGAGCGGCCAGGAGCCGCCGTTTGCGGAGACGACCTTGCCGTTCTTGATCGACAGGACGCGCTGCTCGAGGTCGTAGCGCTGCGCCGCGATCTCCAGGATCTGCCGCGCGGCGTCGGCCGCCGCGGAGCGGACGGCCGGTCCCATGCTCGGCGTCGTCGAGGAGCCTGCCGAGATCGACGCGTAGGGGCCGCGGGCCGAGTCGCCGAGCTCCACGCGGACGCGCTCCAGCGGGACTCCGAGCTCCTCGGCGGCGATCTGCGCCATCGCGGTGCGGGTGCCGGTGCCGATGTCCTGCATCGCGGTCACGACCGTCACTCGGCCGTCGGCGCCGACGCGAACCCAGGCATACGAGGGCGGCCCGCCGCCGCCGTACCAGATCTGGCTGGCGAGGCCGACGCCGCGTTTCCATGGGCCTTCGGTGCGCGCGCGGACTTCGTGACGGCGCTCCCAGTGGGTCTCGGCCCGGCGGTAGCAGTCGAGCAGGTTCTTCGACGAGAACGGGCGATCGTCGAGGAGGTCCGAGTCGGCGTGGTTCTTCCGCCGCAGCTCCAGCGGGTCGAGCTCCAGCTTCGCGGCCAGCTCGTCCAGCAGGCATTCGAGGCCGAAGGTGCCCTCGACGAAGCCGGGCGCGCGGAAGGCGGCGTTCGGCGGAACGTTGAGCTTCGTGCCGTACTCCGTCGTGCGTACGTTCGGGCACGCGTAGAGCATCTGCATCGGGCCCGAGGTGCTGGCCGAGAAGCCGCGGAAGCCGACGGCGTTCACGAACTCGCCGCCGAGCGCCGTGAGCGTGCCGTCGGCGCGTGCGCCCGCAACCAGCCGCTGAATGGTCGCGTTGCGGTTGCCGGCGTCGAGGTTCTCCTCGCGACGGTCGTTGAAGCAGCGAACCGCTCGGCCCGTCCGCTTGGCGAGCTCTGCGGCGACGTAGGTGTGCTCGCGTGGGCCGTTCTTGGAGCCGAAGCCGCCGCCCATGAACTCGCACACGACGCGCACCCGGTCCTCCGGTAGGCCAAGCGCCTGGGCGACGTCCGAGCGCACACCCCAGATGAACTGCGTGGAGATGTAGACCTCGAGCGTGTCGCCGACCCAGCGGCAGACCGCGCCGTGCGGCTCCATGCAGTTGTGGAGCGCGACCTGCGTGCGGTACTCGGCCTCGACGACCACGTCGGCCTCGGCCAGCGCGCGATCGAGATCGCCGCGCTCGTAGCGGCGCGGGTCGCCGAGAAACGCCTCCTGCTCGACGGCCTCGTCGGGATCGACGAGCGGCTCCTCGAGCTCCCATTCAACCGAGATCGACTCGACGGCGGCCCGGGCCAGCGCGTCCGTGTCCGCGGCGACCGCGGCGACCGGAGCCCCGACGTAACCGGGCTCGTCGGTCAGCGCATCGACGTCGCCCGGCCCGAGAACGGCTCGCACGCCCGACGCGTCGAGGGCGGGAGCGAGGTCGAGGGATCGAACGCGCGCCCGCGAGTAGGGGCTGCGCAGGACGGCCGCGTGAAGCATGCCGGGAAACGTCAGATCCGCCGTGTACATCGCTTCGCCGCCCGCGCGCTCCGCGCCGTCCATGCGTGTCGCCTCGCGACCCACGGTGACGAGCGGGCCCCCAGGCCACTGCTCGAGCGCGTCCTCCTCGACGACGACCCACGTCTCGGAGTAGTTGCCCTCGACTTCCTTCTCGGTCTTGATCAGCCTTGCCAAGCCAGAATCGCCTCCTCGATGTTCGGGTACGCCGCGCAGCGACAGAGATTCCCGGCCATCGCGTGCCGAATCTCCTCGCGCGTCGGTTCGGGAACCGCTTCCACCAGGGCCGACGCCGAGACGACCTGGCCCGGCGTGCAGAAGCCGCACTGGAGCGCGTCCGCCTTCACGAACGCCTCGAGCAGCGGGTGGTCGCGCAGCCCCTCGATCGTCGTCACCTCGCGCCCCTCGACGGTGTGGACGAGCGTGATGCACGAGAGCATCGGCACGCCGTCGATCCGGACGGTGCAAGCGCCGCAGTGGCCCTCGCCGCACGCGACTTTCGTCCCGGTCAGGCCGAGGTCCTCGCGGAGCGTCTCGGCCAGCGTGCGTCCGACCGCCGCGTCGACCTCGTAGGCCTGCCCGTTAATTTGGAGAACCAGTTCTAACACTGGGCATCGGCGGTGACAGCGTAGATGTCCGCCAGATGGATGAGCCGGAAGGTCGCGCGGCTGACGCGCACGCGGTCGGCCTCGTCCTCTACCTCGGGCAGCCCACGCCAGAGCTGGCGCGCGGTCGAGATCAACTCGCGGATCTGCTCGAGCTCCTCGGGCCGGCCGTTGCGCTCGTCGCAGGCGTTCAGGGCGAGCCCGAGCACTCCGATCGTGTCGGGCTGGCGGGTCCAGAGGAGCGGAGTGGCCATCGAGAGGTACTGATGGATGCGCGCGAAGGCCACCGGCTGCGTGAAGGTCTCGCCGCCCCGCGGCTCGGTCGGCTCGAGGAGCTCGAGGCCGTCGGCGATCCGGTTCGCGTTGCCGGCGAGCATGTTCCGCAGGTCGGCGTCGCTAAAGCCCGCATGGATCGCCGTCCGCAGCGCGATCAGCAGCGAGCTCGGCTGGCGGCCGTACGGATAGTCCGAGGCGTACAGCACCTGCTCGGGCGGGACCTGGTGGAAGAAGTCGAGCAGGTCGATCGGGCTCCACACCGACGTGTCGAAGAAGACGCCCGCCTTGCCGGAGAAGTGGCCGGCGAGCGAGGCGAGGTCGGCGATGCCGGCATGGGCGATGATCAGCTGCGCCTCGGGGTGGGCGTCGACGAGCCGGTGCAGGTGATCGGCGATCGGAGGCAGCCCGCGCCCGCCGTGGATCAGGATCGGGACGCGGCGCTCGGCCGCGAGCGCGAAGACGGGTGCGAGCCGCTCGTCGTTGAGGAGGAAGCGCTGCGCACGCGGGTGCAGCTTGATCCCGCGCGCTCCGAGGTCGAGACAGCGGGTCGCCTCCTCGATCGGGCTCTCGGCCAGGTCGAGGCGGGTGAACGGGATGAAGCGGCCCTCGGAGCGGCGTGCGTATGCGAGCGTCCTGTCGTTGGCCGCGCGGAACGCCGGGTGGCGGTCCCTCTCGTCCATGCAGAACATGAAGCAACGCGAGGCGCCGTAGGAATCGAGCTCCTTCTCGAGCTCCTCGTAGATGCCCCGGAAGCCGTCGATGTCGTGCCCGAGGTGGACATGGGCGTCGAAGACGTCGGCGCCCTCCGGCAGCGTCGCCCGCAGCTCGCGGTCGTAGTCCGAAATCAGGCGTTGGGCGCGCTCGAAGTGCTCGTCCACGACCGCATCCTAGGCACTCGCGTCGCGATATAGGATGCTTCCGCGTTGACCGACGTCCTCATTCACGCGGACACGATCAGGTCGCCCGAGCTGCGGCACGAGGTGCCCGTCGCGGTGCCCGATCCGTTCCTCTATTTCGAGCGGAACGGCTCCAAGCTCGCGGCCGTGAGCTCCTTCGAGGTCGACCGTTTGCGTGAGGTCGGGATCGACGCCCAGCCCTACGAGGCGTTCGGCTGGGACGAGCTGGTCGGGAAGGGGATGCCACGGGAGGAAGTCGATCTCGAGCTCTCGCTGCGGGCTGCGAACGAATGGGGCGTATCGAGCGCCGCGGTCCCGAGCACGTTCCCGCTCGAGCTCGCCGACCGGCTGCGTGCGGCCGGCGTCACGCTGAACGTCGATCGCGACCTCTTCCTCGAGCGGCGGCGCGTCAAGACGGACGCCGAGCTCGAGGGAATTCGCCGCGCTCAGAAGGGCGCCGACGAGGCCATGGCCGCCGCGCGCGAGCTCTTTCGCCGCGCGGAGCCCCGGAACGGCTCGGTGCTGCTCGACGGCGAGCCGCTGACGAGCGAGCGGGTGAAGCAGGAGATCCTCCGCGTCTTCGGCGAGCACGGTCTCGCGGCAGAGGAGTTCATCGTGTCGCACGGTGCACAGAGCGCCGTCGGCCACGACATGGGCTCCGGCGAGATCAAGCCGGACGAGCCGATCGTGATCGACATCTGGCCGCGCGACCGCGAGTCGATGTGCTTCGCGGACATGACGCGGACGTTCGTGGTCGGGACGCCCTCCGACGAGCTGAAGGAGTACCACCGGCTCGTGTACGACGCGTTGCAGCGCTCGCTCGAGGCGACACGGGCCGGCGTCGAGGGCCGCGCCGTCTTCACGCTGGTCTGTGAGCTCTTCCAGGAGGCCGGTTATCCGACGCAGCTCTCGAAGAAGCCGGGCGAGGTGCTGGACAGCGGCTTCTACCACGGCCTCGGACACGGCGTCGGGCTCGAGGTCCACGAGCAGCCCTGGCTCGGCCGCGCGCCTGGCGAGCTCGTCGCCGGCGACGTCGTCACGCTCGAGCCCGGCCTCTACCGGCATGGCTGGGGCGGCTGCCGGCTCGAGGACCTCGCGGTCGTCACCGACGACGGCTGCGAGAACCTGACCGATTTCCCGTACGACTTGCGGTAGCTGCTCGCCCGGTTTTCAGTTCTCAGAGCCTGGGTAACGATTGTGACGTTCTCCGCACTGGAGGTGCCACATGGCGACCCGTGTTCGCGACTCCGAGCAGGTTGCACCGCCGCAGACGCGGCCGGCTGCAAGGCTCGATAGCACCGGGGTAGCCGACGACGCCGAGCTCGAGGCCCTCGCCTCGAGGCGGCTCCGCGTGGCGCTGGCCCTCACCGGCGCGATGCTCGTCGTCTACTTCGGCTTCATCCTCCTGATCGCCTTCGCCAAGGACTTCCTGGCGAGGGAGATCACCGACGGGCTCACGGTCGGGATCGCGCTGGGCGTGCTCGTGATCCTGGCGACGTGGGCGCTTACCTGGACCTACGTCCGCTGGGCGAACCGGGTGTACGAACCGGCGCTGGCCCGGCTGAGGAGGTAGACGATGCTGCTTGCCAAGTTCGTTCCGGGCGAGGCCAACTCGGTCGCGATCGTCTTCTTCCTCGTGTTCGTCGGGATCGCGCTCGGAATCTCGTGGTGGGCCTCGCGACGCACCCGCACCACGGAGCAGTTCTACGCAGCCGGGCACAACGTCACCGGCTTCCAGAACGGCCTCGCGCTCGCCGGCGACTACATGAGCGCCGCGAGCTTCCTCGGCATTGCAGGACTGGTGGCGCTGACCGGCTTCGACGGGCTGATCTACTCGATCGGATTCCTCGTCGGCTGGCCGATCGTGCTCTTCCTGATCGCGGAGCCCCTGCGAAACCTGGGCCGGTACACCTTCGCCGACGCGGTCGCGTACAGGTTGAGGCAGACGCCGGTACGGCTCGCCGCGGCGGTCGGGACACTGTCGGTCGCGACGTTCTATCTGATCGCCCAGATGGTCGGCGCAGGGACGCTGATCAACCTCATCTTCGGCCTTCCCTACTCGGCCTCGGTCGTGATCGTCGGCGCCGTGATGCTCACGCTGCTCCTGCTCGGCGGCATGATCGCGACCACGTGGGTCCAGATCGTCAAGGCCGTCCTCCTGATCGGCGGCGCGACGGTGATGGCATTCCTCGTCCTCGGCGAGTTCGGCCTGAACCCGCTCGACCTGTTCGGCACGGCTGCGGACGAGAACGGTGACAAGGTGCTCGCACCGGGCTCGCTCGTCTCGGGCCACTGGGACGCGATCTCGCTCGGGCTGGCGCTGATGTTCGGGACGGCGGGCCTGCCGCACATCCTGATGCGCTTCTACACAGTTCCGGATGCGAAGGCCGCCCGGACCTCGGTGAGCTGGGCGACGCTCTTCATCGGGTTCTTCTACCTGCTCACCTTCATCCTTGGCTTCGGCGCGATGGCGCTCGTCGGCCAGGGACCGATCAAGGGCATCGACGAGGGCGGCAACGCCGCGGCGCTTCTGCTGGCGGAGAACGTGGCGGGCACGCCGTTCTTCGGCTTCATCGCAGCCGTTGCGTTCGCGACCATCCTCGCCGTGGTCGCCGGATTGACGCTCTCCGGGGCGGCGGCTCTGTCGCACGACGTCTGGGTCAACG
>DATFQE010000227.1:0-17021 GCA_035264445.1 Gaiellaceae bacterium
GCGTCGTTGAGCGCCTTCGCGACGGCGACCGGGTCGCCGCCGCTCTCGAGGAACGCGATCGCGGTCGGCCCTTCGAGCAGCGCAAGCAGCTCCGTGGTCCCGGCGGCTTCGGCCGCACGCCTCGTGAGCGTGTTCTTGACGACCGAGAAGCGGGCCCCGTGCGTGAGCAGGTCGGTCCGGAGCTTGTCGATATCCGTCACCGTCAGCCCGCGGTAGTCGGCCACGATCAGTGTCTCCGACGTCCGCAGCCGCTCGGTCAGCTCTGCGACGACTCGTTCCTTGTCTTCTCTCAGCATCGAATCACCTCCTCTAATGCATTGAGCCCGCCGTTCGGCGGGCCCACGAGCAGCGAGGTGTCTCGCTGAAAGCGGCCGCGCCTCGGCTGGTCTTCTGCTCCCGAAGGAGCCGCCAACTGTCTCTGGCGACGGGCGGTTGCTTAAGCCGGTACGGCTTCCTGCTGTCCCTCCAGCTCGTCGACGATGCCGCGCGTCCGGGCCGGGTCGACGTGGATGCCCGGGCCCATCGTGCTCGTCAGCGTGATCCCGCGGATGTAGCGGCCCTTCGACGCGGCCGGCTTCGCGCGCACAATCTCGTCGATGATCGCCGCGTAGTTCTCGACCAGCTGTCGCTCGTCGAAGCTCTTGCGGCCGATCGGGACGTGAACGTTGGCGCCACGGTCGGTGCGGTACTCGAGCTTGCCGCCCTTGGAGTCCTGCACCGCCTTGGCGACGTCCATCGTGACCGTGCCGGTCTTGGGGTTGGGCATCTTCCCGCGCGGGCCGAGGATGCGCCCGAGCCGGCCGACGACGCCCATCTGGTCGGGCGTGGCGACGGCGACGTCGAAGTCGTCGAAGCCCTCCTCGATCTGCTTGGCGAGGTCGGCGCTCCCGACGACGTCGGCGCCCGCCTCTTCCGCCTCCCGGGCCTTCTCGCCCTCGGCGAAGACGGCCACCCGGACCTCCTTGCCGGTGCCGTGCGGGAGCATCAGCGTCCCGCGGAGCTGCTGGTCGGCATGGCGGACGTTGAGCCCGAGCCGGAAGTGCACCTCGACGGTCTCGTCGAACTTCGCCGTCTGGAAGTCCTTGAGCATGCGGACGGCCTCGACCGGCGAGTACGTCCGCTCGCGGTCGATGCGCTCGCGCGCGTTGCGGTAGTTCTTGCCGTGCTGAGCCATCAGACGATGTCCGTTTCGACGCCCATGCTCCGGGCGGTTCCGGCGACGACGCGCATCGCCTGCTCGACGTCGCGGGCGTTGAGGTCCTCGAGCTTGGTCTCGGCGATGTGGCGCACCTGGTCGCGCGTCAGCCGGCCGACCTTGGCGCGGTTCGGCTCGGAGGATCCCTTCTCGAGGTTCAGCGCTTCCTTGATCAGGACGGCCGCGGGCGGCGTCTTCGTGATGAAGGTGAACGAGCGGTCCTCGAAGACGGTGATCTCGACCGGCGTGATGCGGCCGTTCGCCTGCGCGGTCTGCGCGTTGAACGCCTTGCAGAACTCCATGATGTTGACCCCGTGCTGGCCGAGCGCGGGGCCGACCGGCGGGGCCGGGTTCGCCTGGCCGCCCGGGATCTGGAGCTTGATGAGCGTGAGGACTTTCTTTGCCATGCCTGCCTAGTCGATCTTCTTGACCTGGTCGAAGCCGAGCTCCACGGGAACCTGGCGCTCGAAGATGTCCACGAGCACCTTGAGCTTCTGCTGGTCGGGGTTGACGTCGACGATCTCGCCGTCGAAGTCCGAGAGCGGGCCGGAGGTTACCTTCACCGACTCGCCGAGCGAGAACTCGACCTGGGCGCGCGGGCGCTCTGCGGTCGCCGTGCCGGTGTGCAGCAGCCGGTCGACGTCGCCCTGCGAGAGCGGCACGGGCTTGCCGGCGGGGCCGGCGAACCCGGTCACCCCCGGGGTGTTCTTGACGACGGTCCAGGAGTCGTCGGTCATGTCCATGTTGACGAGCACGTATCCGGGCAGGATCCGCTTCTCGGCCTGCACCTTCTGGCCGTCCTTCGTCTCGATCACCTGCTCGGTCGGGACGACGACGCGGCGGAAGCGGGTCCCCTGCCCCATCGAGTCGATGCGGTGCTCGAGGTTCGCCTTGACCTTGTTCTCGTGCCCGGAATAGGTGTTGATCACATACCAGTTGAACATCGGCGGACTCCTACTGACCGGTCAGGATCTGCTGGACGAGCGGCTTGAGCGCCTGGTCGGCGACGTAGAGGTACGCACCGACGATCGCGCACGCGACGATCACCACGACCGTGCCCTGGAAGACCTGTCGCTGGTTCGGCCACTCGACCTTCTTGAGCTCACCCCAGCACTCCGAGACGAAGCGGCGGAAGCCGCCGCCCGGAACGCGCCGGCCGCCGGTCTGCGTCTTCTGCGGCTGCGCGGAGGGGCGAACGGCCGCCTGGCGCGAGCGCGCGCGCTGCGAGACGCCGCCTTCGGCGCGCTGTTCCTGCCGCGCCTTGCGGCGCTGGTTGCGCGTCTGCCGAGCCACCTACCGGGTCTCCCGATGGGCGGTGTGACGACCGCACCAGCGGCAGTACTTGCGCGCCTCGAAGCGGTCCGGCGTGTTCCGCTTGGACTTGTTCGTCTGGTAGTTCCGCCGCTTGCACTCGGTGCACGCGAGCGTGATTGCAACTCTGACTCCGCTCTTGGCCATTTCCTTCCTCAGTCTCCGGCAGCGCGCCACATCGGACCGCGCTCGGCCGAGCGGGCATGGTAGCGGAACGAATCCCGACTTACTCGGGCGCGAGCGGGGTCACGGCGAGAAGGCGGCACCGAGAACGAGCTTCTCGATGTTCACCCATCCGCGCACCTTCAGAGCCGCGCCCTGACCCGGCTCGCCTTCGATTTTGCCGTCGGGCCAGAGCTTGCGGTCGCGCCGCTTGATCTCCTGCTTGCCAGAGCCAGCGACGTAGACGCCGTTCTCCCATTTGCCCTTCGTTCCCTGACCGCCGTCGATCGTCGTCCAGATCTCGTGGTCTCCTCCCTTGCTCCAGGAGTGGAAGAAGCCGACGTGCCCGAACTCGCCGCTCGGCTTGTGGAGTACGAGGATGTCTCCGGGCACGGGGTGCGCGTTGTCCTGGCGCTCGGGGCTCGGGTCGTCGGTTCCGGGCCAGGTCGTCCAGGCGTTCACGGAGCGCGCGTGCTTCTCGGCCTCGGAGTTCGCGGCGAACTTGACGGCTCCGTACATGCCCTTCATGAGGAAGCCCTTCTCCGTCCTCTTGACCTTGACTCCGAGCGCCTTGTTCACGGCGTCGGCGGCGTCGTCGAAGATCTTCGTCAGCGTCGTGATGCAGCTCGTCCAACCGACCAGATTGCGCTCGAGCGTCACGGTCTCCGGCCGCAGGAACGCGTCGAACGCGTCCGTACCCTCCACGGCCGGCGCACCCGCGAACTGCTCGAGCGTCTTCAGAACCTCTGCGCGAAACGTCGCCTTCAACCCGGCAAGCGGGTCTCCGTCAGCTGCAGGCGTCGACGTCGTCTCCGTCGCGGGTGCCTCCGTGGCGTACGACGGGTCGTCGGCGACCGTCGCCCAGAAGCCGCCGATATCTCGCATGAGCATCCGCGACACCGCCTGATTGCTGAGCGGCGCGCCGGCTGAGAGGGAGCGCGCGAGCGTCGCGGTCTCAGCGGGCATCCGAGCCGCGGCGACGGTCGGCGGTGCTACCGAAACGGGAGGCGAGACGCTCGCCCGCCGTTCGACCTCGTCCGCGTGCAGACGGGACATGCAACGACCCTATTCCGGTCGCCGCGCCCGGGCAAGGCGACGCTCCGATAGCGGCGGGTGGATTCGAACCACCGACCTGCGGGTTATGAGTCCGCCGCTCTAACCGCTGAGCTACGCCGCCGAGCGCGGCGAGTGTAGCAGCCGTCTTTTCACGCCAAAGCCCGCGCCAGAGCCGTCGCCGCGGCGGCCACCACGACCACGACGAGGATCGGCGCGCGGAGGAGGAGCGCCGAGATCGCAGCGAGCAGGCCGACCGCGCGCGCGTCGACGACGAGGTCGCGCTCGCTGGCAAAGACCTGGGTGACGACGAGGGCCGCCAGGAGCGCCGGCGCGAGCAGCTCGACCACCCCGAGCAGCCTCGGCGGCAGCGTGCGGCCGCCCAACGCCACGGGGCCGAGGGCCTTGAACGCGATCGTGAAGACGCCCACCGCCGCGACCGTGATCCACACCGCGGTCACGCGCGCCTCCAGCCGATGAGGCACACGCCCGCGGCGGCGACGATCGGCAGGCCGGCCGGACCGATCGGCACGAGCGCGAGCGCGACGGCGGCTCCCCCGAACGCGGCCGCCAGAGCACGGCGGGAACCCAGCTGCGGGACGAGCAGCGCGAGGAACAGCGCCGGGAACGCCGCATCGAGCCCGAGCTGCTCCGGATCGCCGAGGAGGTCGCCCGCAACCGCACCGACGGCCGTGCTCAGGAGCCAGCACGGGTACAGCACGAGGCCCGCGCCCAGCAGCAGGCCGCGATCGAACCGGCCCTCGCCGCGGTTCGCGATCGCCCAGGACTCGTCGACGATCAGCTGACCCTCGAGCACACGCCTCCACGGCGGGCCACGGAAGAGCGGCGCGACGGAGATCCCGATCGGGACGTAGCGGCTGTTGAGCAGGACGGCGGCGGCGATCGCGGCGACCACAGCTCCGCCCTCGTCCAGAATCGATGCGGCGGCGAACTGCCCCGAGCCGGCAAATGTCGTCGCGGACATGATTATCGGCGCTGCGGTGCCCATGCCCGCCGCAGCGGCGAGGACGCCGAACGAGACGCCGAACGCGGCCGCTGGGATCACCAGCGGCGCTACGCGGCGGGCGCCCTCACGCAGCGGCGCCTGCTCCGAGGCTACGGCACCCAATCCCGTGTCAGGTAGAGCCAGAAGGCGAGCCCCGCATAGCGCTCGTACGGGGCGAAACGCGCGACGATGTCGGCGTCGGGCGCGGGCTCGCCACCGTTCAGCTTCGCGTACTTCGGCCGCGTCCACGAGTCGAGAATCAGGCGTGAGTAACGGCCGATCAGGGTCATGACGTGCGCGGCCGCATACGGGCCCACGCCGGGAAGCGCGAGCAGACGGCGCTCCACCTCGTCGTCGGGGACGTCGTCCGCATTCAGCTCCTCGAGGTCGAGCTCGCCGGACGCGACGTCGGCGGCGAGCGTGCGCAGGTAGGCGCCGCGGTAGCCCGCGCGGGCGATGTCGCGGTACCACGCTTCAGGCGCCTCGGCCATCGCCTCGGGGGTCGGGAACGCGCGGCCGGCGGGGCCCTCCGCCGGAGCGGTCGGAGCCGCGACGCCCAGGTGCGCGACGAGGGCCCCGACCATCCGCTCGGTCGCGGACCAGGTGCAGTTGGTCGTGCACACGGTCTTGACGGCCTCCTCGAACACCGTCGCGCTCCGCACCATCCGGCCGGCGCCCGTGGCGACCCAGGCAAGCTCGGCGTCGTTCGCGGCCAGCTCGTAGAACGCGGAGAGATCCTCGTCGAGGCGCAGAACGTGCCGCACCGCCTCCGTCAGGCGCTCGACCTGTCGTGGTCCGGCGCGGCCGAGCAGCTCGAGCTTCGCCCGACCCGCGCCGCCTTCGGAGATGCGGACCGTTCGCGCACCGTTGTCGACAGGCAACGTGATCGCCATCGTGCGCGCGTCCTCGTCGACCTCCGCGGGCGGCAGCGACGCGACGCCGTGCGAGACGATCGTGCGCCAGAGGTCGACCGGCTCGCCGCCCGCCCCGACCACGGGAACTTCGATCGTCGCCCCCACCTGCGGACTTGTAACGGTTGAGCCCGCTCGCATAGTCCTAGAGTCGCGCTGTGGGCATCCTCGGGGTCGACGTCGGCGGAACGTTCACAGACGCCGTGCTCGTCGAGCGAGGCCGGGTACGGACCGCGAAAGTGCCGACCGCCGAGCGGCAGGAGGAGTCGGTGCTAGCCGCCGCGCGCGCAGTGGGCACGGGCGAGCTCGAGCGCTTCACGCACGGGACGACCGTGGCGACGAATGCCCTGCTGGAGCGCAAGGGCGCGAGGACGGCGCTCGTGACCACGGAGGGCTTCGAGCACGTCCTGCAGCTGCGGCGGCAGAACCGAGCGCACCTGTACCGACTCTGCGCCGAGCACCCCGAGCCGCTCGTTCCGCTCGAGCGATGCGTGGGCGTGCGCGAGCGTGTCGGCCCGGACGGCGTCGTGGAGCGGCTCGACCTCAGCTCGCTGCCCGACCTGGACGCGGAGGCGGTCGCTGTCTGCCTCCTCTTCTCGTTTCGAGAGCCGGCCCACGAGCGCGCCGTCGCGAACGAGCTCCGACGCCGTCTCCCCGGCGCGCACGTCGTTGCCTCGCACGAGGTCGCGCCCGAGTTCCGTGAATACGAGCGCGCGTCGACGACCGCGGTGGACGCGTATCTGGGGCCGACGCTCGGCCGCTACTTGCACGCCCTCGCGCGCGCGTGCGCGAGAACAAACTCGCCGGAGCCGCTCGTGATGCGGTCGTCGGGCGGGCTCGCGACGCTCGCCGAAGCCGCCGCCCATCCGGCGTTCGTGCTCCTGTCCGGGCCCGCCGCCGGGGTCGTCGGCGCGGGACGCGCGGCGGCTCTTGCGGGCTTCGACCGCGCCATCTCGTTCGACATGGGTGGAACCTCGACCGACGTGTGCCTCATCGAGGCCGGCGTCGCAGAGCGCTCGGGCGAGCGCTCGGTCGGCGGCTTGCCCGTGCGGCTCCCCACCGTCGACGTGCACACGGTCGGCGCCGGAGGAGGGTCGATCGCCCATCGCGACGCGGGGGGCGCGTTGCTGGTCGGGCCCGAGAGCGCCGGCGCGCATCCGGGTCCGGCGTGCTACGGGCGCGGTGGGACGCGCCCGACCGTCACCGACGCGAACCTGCTCCTGGGCCGGCTCCCCGAGCGACTCGCGGGCGGCTTCGCGCTCGATCGTGAAGCTGCGCTCGCCGCCATGCGCGGCCTCGATCCAGGCGACGTCATTCGCGCCGTCGACGCCGAGATGATGCGAGCGCTCCGCGTGGTCTCCGTCGAGCGGGGTCGCGACCCGCGTGACTGTGTGCTCGTCGCCTTCGGCGGCGCCGGGCCGCTGCACGCGTGCGCACTGGCGGAGGAGCTCGGCATGGAGACGGTGCTCGTTCCCGAGGGAGCAGGCGTGCTGTCGGCGTTCGGCCTCGCCGTCGCGGACGAGCGCCGCGACTCGGTGCGAACCGTACTGGCGCCGCTCGCGGAGGCCGGCGAGCTGCCGGGCGAGGGCGAAGCCGACCTCCACTACCGCGGCCAGTCGTTCGAGCTGACCGTGCCGCTCGGAGCCGCGCTCGCGGAGCGCTTTCACGCCGCGCACGAGGAGCGTTACGGCTACGCCGACCGGAGCCGGCCGATCGAGCTGGTCGCAGTCCGCACCGCGGAGGTCCGTCCAGGCCCCGAGCTGGAGCTCGCGCCCGGCGAGCCGCTGACGGTGTCCGGCCCGGCCGTGCTCGAACTGGACGGCTCCACCGCCTGGATCGCCCCGGGGTGGGTGGGGGTTAGGGACGGGTCGGACCAGGGTGCCGGCTTGACCCTCACGAGGGCGTGACGGAAGCGTGAAAAGAGCGTGAACATCGAGCTGCAGGTGATCGGGTCGGCGCTCCGGGCCGTCTGCGAGGAGATGGGCGCCGCGCTGATCCGGTCGGCGTTCTCGGCCAACATCAAGGAGCGACGCGACTGCTCGACCGCCCTCTTCGACGAGCGCGCCCGCATGGTCGCGCAGGCGGAGCACATCCCGGTCCACCTCGGCGCGATGCCCGATGCGGTCGCGGCGGTGGCGGCTTACGATCCCGGCCCGGACGACGTCTTCGTGCTCAACGACCCCTTCGCCGGCGGCACTCACCTGCCCGACATCACGCTCGTCTCACGGACGGCGCTCGGCTACGCGGTCACGCGCGCCCACCACGCCGACGTGGGAGGCGCGGAGCCGGGCAGCATGCCGGCCACGTCCACGACGCTCGCCGACGAGGGAGTCATCATCCCGCCGACCCGGCTCGACGCCGAGACGCTTGACCGTCTCGTCTCGTGGATGCGCAATCCCGACGAGCGCCGGGGCGACCTCCGCGCCCAGCTGGCCGCCCAGGAGCTCGCCCGCGCGCGGGTCGACGAGCTCTGTGCGCGCTACGGACGGGACCGCGTCCGCGCCGCGATGGACGAGCTCCACGCCTACTCCGAACGCCTCGTCAGGGCAGGCATCGCGAACCTGCCCGACGGCACCTTCGAGGCGGCCGACGTGCTCGAGGCCGAGACCGGCCGCCTGACCATCCGCGCCCGCGTCACCGTGGCCGGCGACGCGATCGAGATCGACTTCGCCGGCACCGACGCGCAGCACGACGGCAACCTCAACTGCCCGCTCGCGGTGACGAGGTCCGCCTGTTACTTCGTCGTCCGCTGCCTGACGGATCCCGACGTGCCCGCCTCCGGCGGTGCATTCGCGCCGGTGACCGTCCGTGCGCCGGAGGGATCGGTCGTCAACGCGCGCCCGCCCGCGGCGGTCGCCGCCGGCAACGTCGAGACCTCCTCGCGCATTGTCGACGTCGTGTTCGCGGCGTTCGGGCATGCCCTCCCCGTGCCCGCCCGCGGTCAGGGCACGATGAACAGCGTCACGCTCGGCAACGACCGCTTCACGTACTACGAGACGATCGGCGGCGGGCAGGGCGCCTGCCCGGGAGCGGACGGGCCTTCGGGCATTCACGTCGCGATGTCGAACACGCTGTCGACGCCCGCGGAGGCGCTCGAGCTCGCCTACCCGATCCGCGTCGAGCGCCACGCGCTCCGCCTCGGGTCGGGCGGACGAGGCACGTGGCGGGGCGGGGACGGTGTCGTGCGCGAGTTGCGCGTCCTCGAGGCCTGTCGGCTCTCGCTGCTGACCGAACGGCGAGCGCACGCACCGGCCGGGGCCGACGGCGGCGAGCCGGGAGCGACGGGACGGAACCTCGTCAACGGCCGCGAGCTGCCCGCGAAGGCGACCGTCGATCTGAAAGCGGGAGACGTCGTCCGGATCGAGACGCCCGGCGGCGGCGGTTACGGCACCTCCTAGGCCGGCGTCAGCCGCAGCGCGACCGGCACGCGCCGCTCGAGGAGGGTCGCGCCGAACCCGGCGAGCAGGCAGGTTCCCGCCGCCAGGACCCAGAGCGCGTTCGGCGCCGTGTCCAGGACGAGGCCGCCGATCGCGGGCCCGACGGCGAAGCCGACCTCCCACGACAAGGTCGAGAACGCCATGTACCGGCCGCGAACGCGATCGGACGCGAGGTCGGCGACCAGCGCTCCCTGCGTGGGCCCGTGGAAGCACTCTCCGAAGCCGAAGATCACGGCTCCCACGGCGAAGACGAGCGCGGCCGCCGCGCCCTCGAACCAGACGCCGCCTGCCAGGACCACGAGCCACGCCGTCGCCCACACGAGCGTCATGAACGCGAGCGCGCGCATCCGGCGCCGCCCCTCCAGCAGCTTCACGAGCGGCAGCTGGCCGACCACGATGGCGACGGTGTTCACGAAGAAGATCACGCCGATCGCCTTCTCGGTCACGCCGGCCTCGTTCTTCGCGTAGACGGGCACCAGCTCGAAGACCGCATACCCGGCGGCGACCCACATCGCGTTGAGGCCGACGACACCGAGGAACACGCGGTCGCGCAGAACGTCGAGGTAGCGGCCACCGAGGCCGTCCTCGTGCTCGGGCAGCAGGGGGTCCGGCACGAACGCCAGCACCCCGAGAAAGACGAGGAACGTCGCTGCATCGAGGGCGAACAGCACGGTGTAGCTGGCCGCGCTCTCGGTCGTTGCGATCAGGCCCCCGGTGAGGCCGCCGAGCCCGATCCCGAGGTTGCGGGTCACGCGCTGAAGCCCGTACGCCGCGTGCCGACGTTCGACCGGAGCGAGCCCGGCGAGCAGCGTCGACTGGCTCGGCCAGAAGGCGCCGTTGCCGACGCCGCCGATCGCCATCAGAACGAGCGCGTGCCACGGCTCGCGCACGAGCGGTAGGAGCCCGTAGCCGACGGCGAGCAGCACGAGCGACACGCCGAGCACTCGCCGCCCGCCGAGTCGGTCGACGATCGCTCCGCTGATCGGGATCGTCGCGATGCCGGCAACGGCGCTCGCAGCGACGACCAGGCCGACGGTGCCCAGCGGGAATCCGCGGACGTTGTGGAGGTAGATGAACAGGAACGGGAAGGCCAGCCCGTTCCCGAAGGCGTTGGCCAGCCCGCCCGCCTCCATGATCCAGACGGCGCGGGGCAGGCGCGGGTTCAGGCTGCGCAGATAGTCCAGCACGCGCGTGAGGCTAGTCTCCATCCGGATGGCAGTCATCGAGGCACACGACCTGCACCGCACCTACAAGACGACGACGGGGACGATCCGGCGGCGCTCGCTCGAGGTCGAAGCCGTCCGCGGAGTCACGTTCGACGTCGAGAAGGGCGAGCTCTTCGGGCTGCTCGGCCCCAACGGTGCCGGCAAGACGACGACGATCAAGATGCTGATCACGCTGCTCATCCCGACCAGCGGAGACGCGCGCGTGCTGGGCTACGACGTCGTCAAGGATGCGCGTGAGGTGCGCAAGCGGATCGGGTACGTGTTCGGCGGCGACCGCGGCGTCTACGAGCGGCTCTCGGGCCTCGACAACCTCCGCTACTTCGCCGAGCTCTACGGCGTGCCGGGCCGCGAGATCCGTCCGCGGATTGAGGAGCTGCTCGAGCTCGTCGGGCTCAAGGGGCGCGAGAAGGAGCGCGTCGAGGGCTACTCACGGGGGATGAAGCAGCGGCTGCACGTGGCGCGCGGCCTGCTCCACGATCCGCCGGTCGTCTTCCTCGACGAGCCGACGATCGGGCTGGACCCCGTGGGCGCGCGCGAGCTGCGCGCGACGATCGCCTCGCTCACGCAGGCGGGGAAAACGGTCCTGCTGACGACCCACTACATGTTCGAGGCCGACACGCTCTGCGACCGGATCGCCGTGATCGCGAAGGGCGAGATCGTCGCGCACGGCACGCCGGCACACCTCAAGGCGGGCGTCGAGGAGGGCGCTGTCGTCGAGGTGGAGGTGTTCGGCATCCCCGATGGGGCGGTCGAGCGTGTGCGTGAGCTGGAGGGCGTCCGCTCGGTGGGCGTGGAGGAACGGGAGCAGGCGCAGGTGCTCGTTGTGCAGACGCCGGCCGACGTCGAGCTGACGGGCGCGATCCTGGGCCGCATCGACGGCGCCAGCGTCGGCCGGATCTCGCGCCGCGAGCCGACGCTCGAGGACGCGTACGTGGCGCTCGTCGGCAGCTCGGAGTGAAGGCGGCGGTCCGGCTGCTCGCGCTCGGGTGGGTCTTCCACCTGAAGATGCTGTCGCGCTCGGCCTTCGACGGGCTCCTCGGCGTCATGTGGCCGCTCTTCTTCGCGACCGTCGCGTTCTTCATGTTCCGGGCCGGGGGCGGCCAGCAGACGCTGCTCTACGCCTCGCTCGGCGCCGCGGTGATGGGGATCTGGTCGATGACGAGCACGTCGGCCGGGTCCGCGCTCCAGCGCGAGCGCTGGCACGGGACGCTCGAGGTGCTCGTCGCGGCGCCGGCGAACTTCGCGCTCGTCCTGCTGCCGCTCACGATCGCGATGTCCACGATCGGGATCTACTGCCTCGTCGCGACCCTCCTCTGGGGCCGCCTCGTGTTCGGAATCGAGCTCGAGCTCGTCCACCCGCTCCTGTTCGCGATCTCGGTCCCGGCGGCGGTGCTCTCGATCGGAGCGTTCGGCTTCCTGCTCGCCGTGAGCTTCGTCCGCTACCGCTTCGCCTGGGCGCTCGGGAACCTGTTCGAATACCCCGTCTGGCTCATCTGCGGGTTCCTCGTCCCGCTCTCGCTGCTGCCGTCCTGGGTCCAGCCGATCTCGTGGCTGCTCGCCCCGACGTGGGGAGTGCGCGCGATCCGCGAGTCGGCCCTCGGAGGCTCGCCTCTGCCCGACGTCCTCATCTGTCTCGCCCTGGGCGCCGCGTACGTCCTGGCAGGCGTGCTCGTCCTCGACACCGTGCTGCGCGCGGCCCGCGCCAAGGCCTCGCTCTCGCTCACATGACCTCGCTGCGAGTCTTCTTCATCGGCGGGCTGACGAGCTACCGCGCGCTCTTCTACTGGCTCACGCCGTGGGTCTACGTGCCGAGCCTCCTCGTCGCGCCGATCTTCCAGATCCTGCTCTTCGCCTACATCGGCCGTAGCGCCGGGCTGGAATCGGACGAGTTCTACGTGATCGGTAATGCCCTCCAGTACGCGGCGATACCGTGCGTCTTCGCGATGGGCTTCGCGATCGGCGGCGAGCGTTACCAGAAGACCCTCGGCTCGATCCTCGTCTCGCCTGCACGCAGGCTGCCGCTCTTCCTCGGCCGTGCTGTGCCGGTGATGCTGAACGGAGCGTTCGTCGCCGCCTTCTCGCTTGCCGTCGGCGGCTTCCTGCTCGGCGTCGACCTTCCGGGTTCCGCGCTCGCGCCGCTCGCGGTCGTCGTGCTCGTGTGCGCGATCTCCTGCACGGGCCTCGGCTTGATCAACGGCGCGCTCGGCCTCCGCGTCCGCGAGAACGCCGTGCTCGCGAACATCATGTTCGGGCTGCTCCTGATCTTCACGGGCGCCAACGTCCCGCTCGATCAGCTGCCCGGATGGATGCGCGCGATCTCCGAGGTGGTGCCGCTGACCCACGGGATCGAGGCGGCGCGCCTCCTCGCCGACGGCGCCTCGCTCGGCTCCGTCGACCACCTCATCGGGCAGGAGCTCCTCGTGGGCTTCGCCTACGGGCTGGTCGGCTACGGGCTGCTGCGCTTCCTGGAATGGCAGAGCCGCGTCCATGCCACCCTGGAGACAGCGTGAAGACGGGGCGTCTCGTCTGGGCGGGCTGGAAGTTCCACGTGAAGAGCCTGACGCTCTCGGGCTTCTTCCTGCTGACCTCGGCGATCCAGCCGGTGATCTTCGCGTCGATCGCCTTCTTCATGTTCGAGGCGGGCGCGCGCGAGGGCACCTTGCTGTATGTCTCGCTCGGCGCCGGGCTGATGGGGATCTGGTCGGCGACGCTCTTCGCGTCGGGCGGCGCGATCCAGTGGCAGCGCTGGCAGGGAACGCTCGAGCTCTCGATCGCCTCCCCCGCCCCGTTCCTCTTCGTGCTGCTGCCGATGACGCTCGCCTCGGCGACGATCGGCCTCTACTCGCTGACGGGCACGCTCCTCTGGGGGCGCTTGTTGTTCGGCGTGCCGTTCGAGGTCGCCCACCCGCTGCTCTTCCTCGCAGCCGTGCCGGCCACCGTGATCGGACTCGGCCTGCTCGGCCTCGTGATGGCGTCCACCTTCATCCTCTGGCGGAACGCGAATGCGCTCTCGAATCTGCTCGAGTACCCGATCTGGCTCGTGACGGGGCTGCTCGTGCCGATCTCCCTCCTGCCGGGCTGGGTGGCGCCGCTCTCGTGGGTTCTGGCGCCGACCTGGGGCGTGCGGGCGATCCGGGACGCGGCGCTCGGCACGGGGGAGCCGCTGGCCGCCATCGCGATGTGCCTCGCGCTCGGGGGCGCCTACCTCGCGATCGGCTCGGTCACGGTGCGGTACTTCGAGAACCTGGCCCGCGACCGCGCGACGCTCTCGCTCACGTGAACAACATTCGCGTCTTCTTCATCGGCGGGTTCATGGCGTACCGCGCGCTCTTCGCCTGGATCCACTGGAGCATCTACGTGCCGACGATGCTCGGCAGCCCGCTGTTCCAGATCCTCTTCTTCGCGTACGTCGGCCGCTTCGCCGGGTTGCAGGACGATGCGTTCTTCGTCGTCGGCAACGCCGTCCAGGTGGCGTGCATGGCGGGCATCTACGGGATGGCTCAGACCATCGGCGCCGAGCGCTGGACGCAGACGCTCTCGCCGCTCCTTGCCACCCCGGCGAACCGGTTCGCGCTCTTCATGGGCCGGGCGTTGCCGAATTTCGCCAACGGCCTGATCGTCTCGACGTTCGGCTTCCTGATCGGCTGGGTCTTCCTGGACTTCGACCCGCCGCTCTCGTCGCTGCCGGGTCTGGCCGCGTGCGTCCTGGTCTCGGCAGCGTCCTGCACGGCGTTCGGGATGCTGATCGGCTCGATCGGGTTGCGCGCGCGGGACGTCATGTTCCTCGCCAACCTCGCGTACTTCCTGCTGCTCCTGTTCTGCGGCGTCAACGTGCCGCTCGACCAGCTGCCCGACTGGATGGAGGCGATCGGGCGCTCCCTGCCGCTGACGCACGGGATCGAGGCCGCCAGGGAGGTGGCCGGCGGCGCGCCCCTCTCCGCGGTCGACCACCTGCTCTGGACCGAGGCGGCGATCGGCGCCGTCTACGCCTTCGGCGCCTACGGGCTCTTCCGCTACTTCGAGAGCGCGGGCCGGCGCCGCGCCTCGCTCGAGACGATCTAGGTGTTCGACCACGTGACGATCCGGGTGTCCGACCGGGACGCGTCGGAGCGGTTCTACGCGACCGTGCTCCGCGCGATCGGGTCGGAGCCCACGCACGCGGGCCCCAAGTTCGTCGAGTGGAACGACTTCTCCGTGACGGCGGCGAGCGAGGAACGGCCGCCCACGAAGCGCCTGCACGTCGCGTTCGTCGCGCCCTCGCGCGAGGGCGTCGACGCGTTCTGGCGCGCGGGCACCGACGCCGGCTACGAGGACGACGGCCGGCCCGGCCCGCGACCGCAGTATCGGCGCGACTACTACGGCGCGTTCCTGCTCGACCCCGACGGAAACAGCATCGAGGCCGTCCATCACGGCGCGATGCGCGGCGGCGGTATCGACCACCTCTGGTTCCGCGTGACGAACGTCGCCGCGTCGCGCCGCTTCTACGAGCGGCTCGCGCCGCACACTGGGTTCGAGCTCAGCCGGGCCGCTCCCGACCACGTCCAGTTCGTCGGGCCGCGGAGCTCCTTCACGCTGCGGCAGGGACGGCCGACGGAGAACGTCCACATGGCGTTCCCGGCCGACGACGACTCCGGCGTCGACGCCTTCCACCGGACGGCGACCGCGGCCGGCTACCGCGACTGCGGCCGCCCCGGCGAACGTCCGCACTACCACGCCGGCTACTACGGCGCGTACGTGCTCGACCCGGACGGCCACAACATCGAGATGGTCAACCACAACCGCTCGGGCTGAGCGCCGGGTTTCCCGGGCCTCCTGGCGGGTAGCGACAGAGCGTGGGGGAATGGCGGTTCGGCGAGCACCGGGAGACCTATCGCCACGCGGTGTAGGAATTCCGCGTTTGCCGCGACAATAGTGAGGATGGCCGATTCGAGGGGAAGCGCGGAGCGCATGCGTCGCCTGCATGGGTTGACCGACGTCGCGCTGTCCCACCTCGAGCGCGACCAGCTGCTTCCGGCACTGCTCGAGCGCGCGAAGGACATTCTCGGCGTCGCCGAGTGCTCGATCGTCCTCGGCAAGGACGTGACCGACGACGCGCCCGGGGGCGTACCGCTGTTCGTGGGCGACGAGGTGATCGGAGCGCTCGTCATCGGCTCACCCAGCTCACCGGAGCCCGACGACGGTGACACCGAGCTTGCCCAGCTCGTAGCGGATCGAATTGCCGCCGCGGTCGAGCACAACCGCCTGTACGAGTCGGAGCGCGCGGCCCGTGTTCGGCTGGAGCACGTCCAGGCGATCACCGACGCCGCCCTCGCGCATCTCGAGATTGACGAGCTTCTCGAGGTCCTCCTACCGCGAATCCGGACAATTCTCGGCGCTGACACGTGCGCGGTCCTGCTCCTGGACGAAGATCGGCAGGACCTCGTGGCCCGCGCCGCAGTCGGGATCGAGGAAGAGGTCGAACAGGGCGTGCGGATCCCGCTCGGCCGAGGGTTCGCCGGGCGCGTTGCCGCCGAGGGCCGGCCCGTGATCCTCGACGACGTCGACCATGCGGACGTTCTCAATCCGATCCTGCGCGAGAAAGGGATCAAGTCGCTGCTGGGCATCCCGCTCGTCGTGCGCGGCGACGTGATGGGTGTCCTCCACGTTGGCTCGCTGACTCCTCGCACCTTCACGGACGAGGACACCGAACTGCTCCAGTTCGTGGCTGAGCGCGTCGCCGTTGCCATCGAGCGCGCACGGCTCCACGAGGAGGTCGTCCTACTCGATCAGCTGAAGCTCAACTTCGTCGCGATCGCGTCCCACGAGCTGCGAACGCCCGCCGCGTCGGTCTACGGCGTCCTCGCGACGCTCGCCCACCGCGGCGACGACCTCCCTTCGGCCACCCGCGAGGAGCTGATCCGTGTCGGATACGAGCACGGCGAGCGGCTGCGCCGCCTGATCGAGCAGCTGCTCGACCTCTCGCGGCTGGACTCGCACGCGATCAGCGTCGAGCCGAGGCCAATCGTGCTTCACAGCGTGCTGACCGAGATCGCGGGCGCCGCGATTCCGGCGGACACGCCTCTGGAGATCGACGTGGCCCCGCACGTAGCCGTCGTCGCGGACCCGCTCGTGCTCGATCGCGTCCTCTCGAACGTGCTCATCAATGCCGTCCGCTACGGCGAGCCGCCCATCGTCGTGGCCGCCGAGCAACGCGACCGGCACATCCGGATCGCCGTCGAAGATCAGGGGCCCGGCGTGCCCGAGGAGCTTCAGACCCGCCTGTTCGAGCGCTTCGCCCGCGGCGACGCCGCACGCGGGAGCGGGCTCGGACTTGCGATCGCGCGCGCTTATGCGCGCGCACACGGCGGCGACCTCGTCTATTCGCCCGGCGAGCGCGGAGCCCGCTTCGAGCTGATCGTTCCGCGCTGAGGTGGAAGCGGCGATCGTCCGTGAGAAGCTGGACCAGGCTCCGGCGATCCTCGAGGAGCACGGCATCGATGTCTGGCTGACGCTCGTTCGCGAGACCCTCCTCACCCGTGACCCGAGCCTCGACCTCGTCGCGGGCACATATTGCGCCTGGCAGAGCGCCTTCCTGGTCACCCGCTCCGGCGAGCGGGTCGCCATTGTCGGGCGGCACGACGCGACGAGCGTCGAGGACCTCGACGCTTACGACGAGGTCATGCCGTACGACGAGAGCATCCGGCCCGGGCTCCGGGGGACGATCGAGCGGCTCGCGCCCGA
>DATFQE010000228.1:0-5223 GCA_035264445.1 Gaiellaceae bacterium
GGAGGAGCTCGACGCCGTGCGCGTGCGGATCGACGAGGCAGCGCTCGCCAACGTCAACACGCCGGCACATCTCCGCGCGCTTATGCCGCCGGTGCCGCCGTCGGGCTCTCCGCCAGCTCCTCGCGGCGGATCAGCGTGACCGCCGCCACCACCGCGGCGACGCCGAACACCGCGAGCGCCCAGAACGCCCAGCGGTAGCCGCCGGTCAGCGCCTCCGGCAGCGGGTTGCCCTCGCTCGTCAGCGATTTGAAGTGGCTCGTGAAGACCGTCGACGCGACAGCCACTCCGATCGCGCCGCCGATCTGCTGTGAGGTGTTGATCAGGCCCGAGGCCAGCCCGGCTTCGCGCTCGGCGACGCCGGCGAGCGCTGCGATCGAAACGGGCACGAACGCGAACGCGATCCCGACGCCGACCATGACGTAGCCGGGGAGGAGGTCGGACGCGTAGCTGCCGTCGGCAGGGATCTGCGCGTACCAGACCATCGCCGCGGTTAGCAGAAGGAGCCCGATCGTCATAATCGGCTTCGCGCCGAACTTCGTCGTCAAAGCCTGCGCGGCGCCGGCCGAGATCACTGCGGTGCCGGCCGTGGCGAGGAACGTCACCCCGGTGCGAAGCGCCGAGAAGCCGAGCACGTTCTGCACGTAGAGCGTCAGCAGGAAGAAGTTGGCGAAGATCACCGCGCCGAGCAGCGCTCCGACCGCGTTGGCGCCGGCGACCGTATGCACGCTGAAGATCCGGAACGGCATCAGCGGCTGCTCGACTGTCCGCTCGATCACGACGAACCCGATCAGCAAGGCCCCGGCCGCAGCGAGGAGCAGGATCGTCCGCGCGGTGGTCCACCCGACGTTCGGCGCCTCCGAGATCGCGTAGACGAACAGCGCGAGGCCCGCCGTGACCGTGATCGCTCCAAGCGGGTCATAGCGGCGACGGGCGGTCTCGCGGAAGCTCTCGGGCACCACGAATGGCGTCAGCGCGATGACGGCTGCGCCGACCGGGACGTTCACCCAGAAGATCCACTCCCAGCCGAGCGACTCGGTGAGAATGCCTCCGGCGAGCACGCCCACCGCGGCGCCGCTGCCGCCGAGCGCGCCCCAGATGCCCAGCGCCTTGTTCCGCTCCGCGCCCTCCTCGAAGCTCGTCATCACGATCGAGAGCGCCGCCGGCGCGATGATCGCGGCGCCCAGGCCCTGGACGCCGCGGGCCGCGATCAGCATCCCCTCCGACCCGGAGAGCCCGCAGACGAGCGAGGCCGTCGTGAACAGCGCGACGCCGACGAGGAACACCCGCCGCCGCCCCAGGAGGTCCGCGGCGCGCCCTCCCAGCAGGAGGAAGCCGCCGAAGGCGATCGAATAGGCAGTGATCACCCACTGGAGGTTCTCGCGGGAGAACTCGAGGTCTTCGCCGATCGAGGGGAGCGCGACGTTGACGATCGAGACGTCGAGGATCGTCATGAAGAAGGCCGTCGCGACGACTGCGAGGATGCGCCAGCGGTGTGGATCTGATGCCACTTCAGTGAGAGACTAGGCAATGTGACCGCGATCGCGGAAGGATTGACCCTCGATGACGCTGCCCTGGCGGAGCTACAGGCGGGCTTCCGCGGGCAGGTCGTCGGCCGAGACGATCCGACCTACGACGTGCACCGCAAGGTCTGGAACGGCTCGATCGACCGGCGCCCCGCGCTGATTCTGCGCTGCGCCGGGGTCGCCGATGTCATCGCCGCCGTGAAGTTCTGTCGCGTGAACGGTCTGCCCGCGGCGGTGCGGAGCGGCGGCCACAGCTTCCCGGGCCTGTCCGTCGCAGACGACGTGGTGGTGATCGACCTCAGCCTGATGAAGGGCGTGCGGGTCGATCCGCAGACGCGTACCGCGCGCGTCCAGGCCGGCGTCCTGCTGGGCGAGCTCGACCGCGAGACGCAGGCATTCGGGCTGGCGGCGCCGTCGGGGATCGTCACGCACACCGGCGTAGCGGGCCTCACGCTCGGCGGTGGGATCGGCTGGATCATGCGGAAGCACGGTCTCTCGATCGACCGGCTGCTGCGGGCGGACGTCGTGACCGCGGACGGGCAGTTCCTCCAGGCGAGCGCCGACGAGAACGCCGATCTTTTCTGGGGCCTCCGCGGCGGCGGCGGCAATTTCGGGATCGTGACGGAGTTCGAGTTCGAGCTCGTTCCGGTCGGCCCGACGGTGGTCGCAGGCCCGATTTTCTGGCCGATGGACGACGCGCCCGATGTTCTGCGCTTCTACCGCGACTGGGTCGCCGATGCGCCGGACGAGCTGATGACGATCCTGATCCACCGCAAGGCGCCGCCGCTTCCGTTCGTGCCCGAAGAGCTGCACGGCGTGCCGGTCGTGATGGTCATCCCGTGCTGGGCCGGCAACGTCGAGGAAGGGGAGGGGGTCATCCGGCCGATGAAGGAGTTCGGAAGGCCCGCCGCCGACGTCTGCAGCCAGAAGCCGTTTCTCACCCATCAGGCGATGTTCGACCCGAGCTTCGTGCCGGGCCGCTGGTACTACTTCAAGAGCGCCGATGTGCCGGCGATGACGGACGAGATCATCGACACGACCGTCGAACACTGTCTCCGGATCTCGTCGCCGCTGACATCGTTCCCGATCTGGCAGCGGGGCGGCGCGGTCGCGCGCGTGGGGGAGGACGAGACTGCGTTCAGCGGCCGCGACGCCGGCTTCACGTACAACATCGGCGCCTCCACGGCGACGGCAGAGGGCTTCGACGAGGAGCGCGAGTGGGTGCGCAATTTCTGGACGGCACTCGAGCCGCACTTCACGACCGTTTACGTCAACTTCCTGATGGACGAGGGCGAGGACCGGGTGCGGCAGGCGTACGGCGCGGCGAAGTACGACCGCCTGAAGGTGCTGAAGCGAAAGTACGACCCCGACAACTTCTTTCGGATCAACCAGAACCTGCCGCCGGCCTGAAGATGGCGTACGACGAGGAGCTCGCCGGTCGCATCCGCGCGCTGCTCGGCGACGAGCCGGCGCTGACCGAGAAGAAGATGTTCGGCGGGCTCGCGTTCCTGATCGGGGGGAACATGGCGATCGGGGCGAGCGGCCAGGGCGGGATCCTCGTGCGCGCGGACCCAGACCAGTCGGACGCGCTGGTGGCGGCTTCGACCGCGCGTCCGATGGAGATGCGCGGCCGCGAGATGCGCGGCTGGCTGCGCGTCGAGGCCGACGACGTCGGTACCGACGCGGAGCTCTCGAAGTGGGTCGACGTCGGGTCGACCTATGCGCGCTCGCTTCCGGCGAAGGACTAGCCTGCGTACGTGGCGGCGGGCGCGCCCGTCAGCGCCGCGATCACGTATGCCAGACGTTCGGCCTCGTCGGGCGCGCGGCCCGAGCAGGCGAGCCGCCGACTAGGCCGCACTACGACGATCAGCTGAGCTGCGAGAACATGTCGTTCCCGCTGGCCGTCGTCTCGGGCACCGTCTGGAGCACGTCCCAGTGCTCGATCATCTTGCCGTCGCCGTCGAACCGCCAGATGTCCGCTCCAGCCATGTTGAACGTCTTGTAGTGCGAGTGCGCGACGACGAGGTCGCCCTCCGCGATCACGCGGTAGACGTCGACGTCGACCGGGCCGACCGGACGGAAGAAGTCCTTCACCGCCTCGAGGCCGTTGCCCGCCTGCGGGTTGTGCTGAACATAGTTCTCCGCGATCAGGTCGTCGAACGCATCGACGTTCCCGGCGCGGAAGGCGTCGAAGAGCCGAGCGACCGTCTGCTTGTTGCGCTCCATATCCGCCACGCTTCCTCCTCGGGTCGAGTTGGCCCTTCGACCCTAGCCGTCGCGTCGCGCAGCATCGAGAGGCCCTGCTCGTCTCTCAACGAGTGGCAGAGTGGCGCTGTGGGCAAGACGCAGTACTACACCGCGACGACGCTGGACGGGTACATCGCCGACGAGAACGACTCGCTCGACTGGCTGTTCGAGGTCGACCGAGAGCCGGAGGGCGGCGATCATTCCTTCGGAGCGTTCTTCGCGGAGGTCGGCGCCATGGCGATGGGAGCGACGACGTACGACTGGGTGCTCGAGCACGACAACCTGCTCGAGGAGCCCGACAAGTGGCGCGGCTACTACGGCGACACGCCCTGCTGGGTGTTCACGCACCGCGACCTGCCGACGATCGCCGGAGCCGACATCCGGTTCGTCCAGGGCGACGTCGCGCCGGTGCACGAGGAGATGGCGGCGGCTGCGGATGGAAAGAACATCTGGCTTGTGGGCGGCGGCGACCTCGTCGGTCAGTTCGCCGACCAGGGCCTGCTGGACGAGATCCTGGCCGGCATCGCGCCGGTGACGCTCGGGCGCGGCGCGGCGCTGCTGCCGCGGCGGCTCACCTCCAAGCAGCTCGAGCTCGTCGACGTCGCCCGCGACAAGCAGTTCGCCCGACTCACGTACCGCGTCCGGACGTAGGGGCCGGTCACGCGCTCCTCATTCGACGAGCCGGCAGGGCGGAGCCACGCTCGTTAGGTTCTCGGCTTACGGTCGCGAGAGCCAGGAGGTTCCAGATGTTGCGGGTTCGATCGGCGGCGTTTCTCTCCTTCGTACTCGTTCTGCTCACGCTCATCGTCGGAGCCGGTTCCGGCGGATCTACCGCGACCGCCGCACCGCCGGCGAATCCCTTCGGCCCGAACGTCCTCATCTTCGATCCGAGCATGCCGGTCGCCCAGATTCAGGCAGCCGTCGATGCGGTCTACGCCCAGCAGGTCGACGCGGAGATGGGCACGAACCGCTACGCGCTCCTGTTCAAGCCGGGTGTCTACGGCACCGCGACCCAGCCACTGCAGCTGAAGGTGGGCTACTACACCGAGGTCGCCGGCCTGGGCGCCTCCCCGACCGACGTGAAGATCAACGGCAAGATCGAGGTCTACAACCGTTGCCTGGACGCCGGGGGCACGAGCAACTGCCACGCGCTCGTGAATTTCTGGCGGTCGCTGTCCAACCTGTCGATCGACATCAACTCGCGCGGACAGGACGGCTGTCGCGCCTCCGCGAACTTCTGGGCAGTTTCACAGGCGTCGTCGATGCGCCGGCTGAACATCACCGGCGGCAACGTCTCGCTCATGGACTACTGCACTGCCGGGCCGCAGTTCGCCAGCGGCGGCTTCATCGCCGACTCGAGCCTGCCGTTCGTCATCAACGGCTCGCAGCAGCAGTGGCTGATCCGCAATAGCACGATCGGCGGTTGGTCCAACGCCGTGTGGAACCAGGTCTT